>NZ_MPJE01000106.1:0-25191 GCF_001975465.1 Chlorobium sp. KB01 | reverse complement strand
ATACCACAATTTTATAATAGTTTACAAGGATTTATTTTTTCAACAACCGGACACTAGTGATCTTTTTTTTAAAAATATTCACCACGATTTTCTTCCCCTCCTGAACAGTGGAACAACGCCATAACCGGGGGTATTTCTTGGTATTGCTTCCGGAAGTTCATGGATTTTACTATTTTTGGCTTTTTAAAACCCTAATTCGTCTTCATCCATGAGCCAGCTCGATTTACTCAATATTGTCCACCGCCCAAGAAGACTGCGCAAATCTGCCGCGATCAGAAACCTTGTGCAGGAAAAAACTCTGACGGTCAACGATCTTGTCTATCCGCTCTTTGTCTGCCCTGGAACCAATGTTGTTGAAGAGGTAACCTCCATGCCCGGAAGCTTCCGTTACTCCATCGACAAAGCAGTAAAAGAGTGCCAGGAGCTCTGGGATCTTGGAATCCAGTGCATCGACCTGTTCGGTATTCCCGAACAGAAAACCGAGGATGGCAGCGAATCATATAACGAAAAGGGTATCATTCAGGAGGCGCTGCGTGCAATCAAGGCAAAGGTGCCTGATCTCTGCATCATGACCGATGTTGCGCTCGACCCGTTCACCCCTTTCGGCCATGACGGTCTGGTACGGGACGGTATCATACTCAACGACGAAACCGTCGAAGTACTCTGTAAAATGGCGATCTCCCATGCCAATGCCGGAGCTGATTTCGTATCACCGAGCGACATGATGGACGGCCGTATCGGCGCCATCCGCGAATCGCTTGACGATGCAGGCTTCTCCGATATCGGCATTCTCTCCTATGCGGCTAAATACGCATCGAGCTTCTACGGCCCCTTCCGCGATGCCCTGCACTCCGCACCCCAGTTCGGAGATAAAACAACCTATCAGATGAACCCCGGCAACACCGATGAAGCGATGAAAGAGATTGAACTCGACATCATGGAAGGTGCTGATATCGTCATGGTTAAACCCGGTCTTGCCTATCTTGACATCGTCTGGCGCACCAAAGAGCGCTTCGATGTTCCTGTGGCCATCTACCACGTCTCGGGCGAATACTCCATGGTCAAGGCTGCTGCAGAACGTGGATGGATCGATGAAAAACGGGTAATGATGGAGTCGCTTCTCTGCATGAAACGCGCCGGCGGCGACCTTATCTTTACCTACTATGCCAAAGAGGCTGCCAAATTACTTCGTTGAGCTACACTGAAAAGAGATGATCCAACGTCAAAAAGCCCGGCTGTTTGCTTATCGTACAGCCGGGCTTTTTAATACGGGCACCTCTGTTAATTATCGTGAGAAGCCCGGGAACAAGGCGGTTGGAGCCAGAGAAACCGGAGTGTACACGGAGTACATGAGGATTTCGAGCACCGCCCAACGCAGTAATCGGGTTTCGGAACAAATAAATAGAGGTGCCCATACCTTATACTTATGATACGATACTTTACATCCGGTGAATCCCACGGCCCCGCGCTCTCGGCCATAGTCGAAGGACTGCCCGCAGGCGTTCCGGTAACACCTGAAGAGATCAACGCACAACTGGCACGCCGCCAGCAGGGGCACGGGCGGGGCGGACGCATGAAAATCGAGACCGACAAGGCTGAAGTGCTCTCCGGCGTACGGTTCGGCAAAACCATCGGTTCACCGGTAACACTGGTCATCAGAAACCGCGACTGGGAGAACTGGACAACAACAATGGCCCAGTTTGAAAAACCTGATGCAGCACCGGCAAAAATCACCATTCCACGACCGGGCCATGCCGATCTGGCAGGAAGGATCAAATATGGTTTTGACGATATCCGTCCGGTTATCGAACGCTCTTCGGCACGTGAAACTGCCGCACGGGTTGCCTCTGGAACCCTTGCCCGCCTCTTTCTCCGTTCACTCGGTATAGAGATCGGCAGCTATATTTCAGCCATCGGCCCGGCATCGGAACCGGCACTCCATCCAGAGCTTGCTTCGCTCCTCGAAAAAGGAGCAGAAACGGTTTCAGCAGAGGCTGACCGCTCACCGGCAAGAATGCTCGACAGGCAGGCAGAAACCGCTGCTCTTGCCGCAATAGACGCTGCAAAAGAGCAGGGAGACACCCTTGGAGGAATCATCGAGATTTTCATCACAGGAGTCCCCCCGGGATTTGGCTCTTATGTCCAGCACGACCGGCGGCTTGATGCGGCGCTTGCTGCCGCAATCATCTCCATCCAGGCCATCAAGGGCGTGGAGATAGGAACGGCATTTGAAAATGCCCGGAAACCCGGTTCACAGGTACACGATGAATTTCACCTTTCCGGGGAAAACGGAGTTCAGAGAAAAACCAATCGGGCAGGCGGACTTGAAGGCAGCATGTCAAGCGGACAGACCATTCATCTTCGGGCCGCAATGAAGCCGATCTCGTCGCTGGTCACTCCCCTTCAATCCTTTGATCTTGAAACACTGCAACCGACGCTTTCACGCTTTGAACGCAGTGATACCTGCGCTGTCCCTGCTGCAGGAGTGGTGGCTGAAGCGGTTGTGGCACCGGTCATAGCCAATGCCCTGCTTGAAAAACTCGGAGGGGATCATCTTGAGGAGATCAAAGAGAGGCTTGATCGATATCGGAAAAGTATACTGAACACCTTCCGGGCCTGAGTTTCCCTGGGAGGTGTCCTGAACATATTCACGGTTTGGCCGGATCAACTCTCTGGTTCATATCGAGAGCCGGCTCCTGCACCTCTGTTTTGCCGACAATCTGGGCCGGAACGCCGACAACCGTGTAGTGCGGCGGAACATCATCAAGGACCACACTTCCGGCCCCGACCTTTGAACCTTCTCCGATTACAACATTACCAAGAATCTTTGCTCCGGCGCCGATCATGACCGATTTATGAACCTTCGGGTGCCGGTCTCCGCTCTCCTTGCCGGTACCGCCAAGCGTCACCTCATGGAGGAGCGATACATTATCATCAACAACTGCCGTTTCACCAATAACAAGGCTGGTTGCATGATCCAGAAAAATACCTTTTCCGATCACTGCCGCCGGATGAATATCAACAGCAAAAACCTCCGACATTCGGTTCTGGATAAAATAGGCCATGGTCTTGCGCCCCTGCATCCATAACCAGTGTGCCAGCCGGTAGGCCTGTAGTGCCTGATACCCTTTCAGAAAGAGCATGATCTCAAAAAAGTGTACCGCCGCAGGATCACGCTGCTGCGTTGCCTCAAGATCATATACGGCATACTCGACCTGCTCGGGGCACTGACGATAAAACTGGTCAAAAAGCCCCTGCAGGACCAACGGAGGAAAGTGCTTCGAGCCAAGCTTTACGGAAAGCAGCATTGCGAGCGATGAGCCAAAATCATCAAAGCGCAAAATATGCTGCTCAAGAAAAATCTTTATTTCAGGATCACGAAGGCACTCGCTTGCAGCCTCCCGGACAATTTCCGACCAGATCTGTTTAATGTCTGCTGCCATAGGTATACATGCGGCTCCGTACCGCAATAAATAATTCCGGAAATCCCGGGCTATCCGACACCGGGAGCAATAATCTCTACTGTAATACCGTGAACTCTCTCAAAAGGTTCATGGCCGAAACAGCTACAGCTCCGGAAGTTATAAAAAAACAGGGGTTTTACGCACCAAAACCTGAATGGAAACCGGTTATGGCGAATTGAGCATTTGCCTGCATGCAGAATAAACGCACAATACGGGAAGATTCGCTAAAAACCATTTTTTTGCGTACACTTTGCATGCTACAGAGAAAAAGAAAAAGCGAATCTTTTTACCAACCCGATGCGTATTTCACGAAAAATCGAGATTGATTACGGCCATACACTGCCCAACAGCTTTTCATTCTGCAATCAGCTGCACGGCCACCGTGGTGTGGTTGTTGCCACCGTCGAAGGGAGACTGATCGACCGGGAGGGTGACGGAGAGGAAGGGATGGTGATGGATTTCAAGTTTCTGAAAGAGGTTATGGTGGAGCATATCCACGACAAACTTGATCACGGATTTGCGGTTTGGAAGCATGACCATGAAGATCTCGACTTTATTCTGAAACGCAATTCGAGGGTTCTTGTAACCGAAGAACCGCCTACGGCCGAGTGTCTGGCAAAATGGGCCTTCAACCAGATCCGCTGTAACCTGCCGGAAGGCGTTGCGCTTAAACAGATCCGCTGGTACGAAACTCCGAATAACTGGGCAGAGTACGAAGGGGAATAACCGGGTTAATATCCTGTTTTCGTCAACACCCAGGTACATCGCTTGTTATTGATGTTGTCAAGAACAATGACCTTGAAGGTTGCAGGCAGAGCAACAGGGATCTCAATGGTATCACTGACAACATATACCCGGTCGCCGAAAGCCGTCTTTTCCGGAGCTACCGCTCGCTCTTCATGTTTAACAATCACGCGGTGACGGGTTTTAACAACGGTTTTTGTTGTTTCAAAAGCCGGAGGCGGCTCAATGTAATGATGCCCTTTTGAGCGAAAAAGGAGATTACCTGATTGGTCGGCAACAATAAAGGTCCAGTTGGTTCCGTTTGCCATTCTCCATTCAGCCCCGAGCAGCTCAACCACAACAGCTCCTCCTTTTGGCACAAGGGAGAGGATCTCGTCCGTTTTCTGGCGGGTGAGTCGTTCACTGTTAGCCCGATCCCCGGCGTCCAGATAGCACTCGTCGTACGATTGATACCTGAAACTTTTTACCCTTGCGTGGTTTTCAACAGTCTCGATGCTATACGCTCCAACTTTGCTTTCAGCTCCTGCCTCCATCGCAATAAACACCATAAGCATCGCTATACAGAGTGCCTTCAGTCTCATGCTCTCCCCTTTTTTATCTGGTTTAACGCCCCTTTACCGTTTCAATAGTTACACTCCGGAACCGGCAGGCAAAAAGCCGGTACTACCCGCCCGGCTTTTGCTCTTGTCAGAACGGTAAACGCATTGCGGAAATCGCTTACCCTCTCTTAACGTCTGTTATCGTTGTTTCGATTATTCCCCTCGCCCTGGCGATTGTCATTATTACGGTCATTTCCGCTCACCTGACGGTTCTCGCTGTACCTGTTATCGTTGCGATTGAATCCCCGGTTATCATTGTATCTGTCGTACCGGCCATTTCTGTCGAACCTGCGATTGTCGTTATGGCGGCGGTCATACCGGCGATACTCGATGTCACGATATCTTCTTATATCATCCATGCGATGACGTCTGATCCCGTAGGGGAGATTGTGATCCCTGACAATGACCCATGGGCCACGATAGGTCGGAGAGTTGTACCAGTAGCCGTCCTGATAGATGTAGTAGAGATTTCCGAAAGAGATGATATCATAAGGGATACCTACCGATACCGAAAATCCGCGACCGGGCAGCGCAATAAAGCTTGGCCGCCTTTCAAGAGCAAAAGCCGGAACCCGCTCCCCCGCACTGATATGAATACTTACTTCCGCTTTTGCTTCCGTAGCGGGTTGAGCGAAAAGCATGCATGCAACTCCTGCCGCCAGCCAGATCTGTTTTTTCATAGTGATGTTCCTGTTTACCAATGATTGAGTGATGCCAACAACGGTATTCTTTCGTTTCTGAGTGTGTTATAAACCAGGGTATTCCGGGTTTATAACAGTTATGACGCTCTTTGGAAGTTATTTCCTGCGCGTCTCTTTCAATAAAAAAACAAACCGTTACGCTTCTTGATCCATCACTGCCGTTTTACCAAAAAAGAGAGAGATGCCTGTTATGGCGGATTTTTCCTGATTATATTTACGCACACTACGGTCTGAGAATCAAAAGGTCACATGAAATCACAGGAGCTTGTCATGAAAAAACCGTTGTACTCACTCTCCTTTTAGCATTAACTGGCTGCAGCAGCGCCTACTGGTATGACGATCATGGAATGCGCCACCACCGGGACTTCCGCCGTCATGAAGAGCGCAGGGAGTCAGGAGAGCGGCGAGATAACGATAAACGAGGTCATGAGGGTGGTCGGGAGCAGGAGAGAAGAGGCGGAGAGCGATAATAAAACACCTGGGTCAACGGCTATTCTCCAGAGCATGAATCAAAAAGCCCGGCAAGCTCCGGGTTTTTTTTCTGTCAGACAGACTCCGCCCTGATCGTCCAGAAGATCTCTCCGGCATGCTCAACCTTCGTAAATGTTCCGGTTTCGAGCAGTTCCTCCATTACCCTGCCGGCTTTATCTCTGTCGCCCTCAAAACAGTCGGCAATTGCTTTCTCCAGTTCACGCTGCTGTATGGGATGGCGAGTGGCAATGGCGGTAACCGCCTTGAGAAGATCGGATGCACCCTGCAGGTTCATGCTCCCTTTAACCGGATCAACAACGGTTACAACCTCCGAGAGAATCGCGATAGCACGCTGAATCCTCTCCGGTGAGGGGAGATGGACCTCCTCTTCGGGAGCCGGGCGGGTCGGAAGAAGCAGATGAACCATATCGGGATTGATATCCTTGAGAACTGCGGCAAGATCATAAAGCGCTTCATCGGAGTCGTTGATCCCTCCGAGCAGCATCACCTCAATCCAGAGACGGCCCTGATACTCCTTTCTGAATGCGGCAAGTCCCTCAATATGCCTGTTGAACGTAAGGCCTGCTGCCGGTCTGTCGATCCGGTTGTGCAGAGCCTCCGAACCGGCATTGAGAGAAGGGAGCACCGCATCTGCCTCAAGCAGCTCCCGGCGAACTTCGGGAAGAGAGAAGAGCGATCCGTTGGTAATGACCGCAACAGGTACCGTGGTGAGTTTTTTTACCTCAGTGATCAGCCAGCCAATCCCCTTGTAGAGCATGGTTTCACCGGAACCGACAAAGGTAATCCAGTCAAGTGCGGTATTGACTTCAAGCGCCCGGCGTATCTCCTCAAGCACCGCTTCACGCGAAAAAAACTCCTTCCGGTCGGAAACAAAGGCTCTGGTTTTTCCAAGCTGGCAGTAGAGACAGTTCCAGGTGCAGCTTTTCGGAGGAAGCAGATCAACACCAAGCGATTGACCGAGGCGCTTTGATGATACCGGACCAAAAACGTATTTCATGATGGGTGATTCCCTTGTTCCTTCAACCGGCCTTCGCTGTACTGGCGAATTCCGACATTTTCGCTTCGCTCTCGGCCTCGAAAGCCTCTTTTGAAATATGGGGCAGCACAACGCTCGATGCTGTAAAGGCAATAATCTCGATCATAAATATGGCTGCATAGGCAAACATGTGGTTGCCGGAGAGGGTATAGATTACATCGCGGATGACCCCTGCGCCGGAGTGGCCAATGAAGATGGCAAGGCTCTGGGCGGTACCCCAGAGACCGATATAGATGCCGCTGCGCCCCGCCGTCATGTTCATCATCATGGAGATGTTGGAAACGCTTGCTGCACCGAGACCCATACCGGTAACAACAAGACCGACACGAAGCAGTGTCTGATCCTGCATAAAACCGGCAGCGATGATGACGGCGAATCCTATCGCGCTGAAGGTATTACCAAAGTAGGCTCCCCGCTTGAAACCGATCCGTGAAAGCAGAAAACCGGTAATCACCATGAAAATGAGCTGGGTTCCGCCCATCATCGGCTTGAAAAGCTTGGTGGTGGCGGAAACCGGCATCCCGAACACCTCGGCACCAAAAGGATCCATGACAACTTCGTTGGCAAACAGGGCAAAGATGGAGATAAAAATATAGAGGGCGAACTGCAGGGTCTTCGGCGATGAAGAGAGCAGGCGCACCGACTGGGCAAAACTGATACTGTGCTTGCCCTTGCCCCCGGAGGCCTCCGCATTGCGGCCTTCCACGCCAAGTATGGCCACCAGACCGAAAAAGAGGGTAATGAAACCACCGATTTCAGCCATCTCGGTCAGCCGTTCAGGAGTATATACCGTCAGATAGTTACCGATGTTCCAGTTTGAAATAATAGCCGTCAGAACCATAAGGGTCCAGCTTGCACCGGTGACCTTGCCGATATGCTCTTCGGGCACAACATCGGCAATCAGTGCGTAATAGGAGGTGGTCGCGACCTGCAGGCCGAAACCGAACATGAGGAAAATAAGTGCGAGTTTCCAGAGGCCCGCATCAGTCAGAAGAGCCGGAAGCATCTCCGAGAAGGCGGTTCCCCCTATCTTCACTTCATAGGCCGCTGTCGGGGCAAGTACAAAGGCAACAATGCAGCTCAACAGCCCGAGAAGGATGTAGGGTGTCCTGTGGTAACCGAAAACACTCAGCCGGTCGGAAAGGTTGCCGATCCATACCTTGACACCGAAAATCGCAAGCAGCTCCTTGAGGCTGATAAGCCCGAGTGCAATCGTTGCGGGCAAGAGCAGCTCCTTGATCATGACCCGGTTCAGAATATCCTGAATGAAGCCAAGCATGAGTCCTAAACCCATCTGGAACATGGAGAGACGTACCAGGTTCAATGTCTTCACTATCTTCATAAAACAGCGCTGATAATTTGGGAAATGCCGGATGAGTTGCTCTGTATGTACTGATGTCGTGGAATACTCCGGACGCAATATAACAAAAAAGCAGAACGATCTCGCTCCGGTGCCCCCGGAATAAGCCCTTTCCTGAGTCTGCATTTATCCCCCATGTCTTGATGGCACGAGGACAACAAGGAGATCAAGGACTGCAACGACGAAGAGAAAGATCAGGGCAACCACAAGGGATTGCCCCTACACCATTTCGTGCAATTTCGTCTGTTTCGTGGCTAAAACTCTTTCTCTGACTGACAGTCCCGAACGTATCATCTCGAAGGCAGTGAGAGATCTCACAACTCGGAACCTTCTGAAATCATGGCAGTCAAACCGGTCAGCCGCTCGGAAGAGCGCTTGTTGCCGATGGCCATGGCAAGCGCTCTCGGCTCACCGATAATCATGACAAGTTTCCTCGCCCTGGTAACTGCCGTATAGACAAGGTTCCGTTCCAGCAACGAAAAGTGCTGCATTGAGAGCGGTATCACCACTGCAGGGTACTCCGACCCCTGACTTTTATGAATGGTGATGGCATAGGCCAGTGCAATTTCGTCAAGTTCTCCAAATTCGTAAGGCACATCCCTTCCGTCATAGCGGACACAGAGCGAATCATCCTCCTCGTTTACGGTATAAACAACTCCGATATCGCCGTTGAACACCTCCTTGTCATAGTTGTTGACCATCTGGATCACCTTGTCGCCTGCTGCATAGGTGGTGCCGAAACGCACGATTTTACCGGATGGGTGAGGATTCAGGGCTTCCTGAAGAAGGGTATTCAGCGCCTTCGTTCCAAGAGAGCCCCGGTTCATGGGAGTCAGCACCTGGATATCTTTCATGGGATCAAGATTGAAGCGCAGGGGAATGCGCTCAATGATCACCTGCAGCAGCCGTCGATTAATATCTTCGGTACTCAGGGCCGGAACAACGTAGAAATCAGAGAGTTCAGCTTCGCCCGAGTCACCAGCCCTGCCGGTCGGAAGCAGAGCCTCTCCCCTGTTGATGCGGTGGGCATTGACAATGATCATGGAACTTTGTGCCTGACGGAATATCTCGGTAAGCCTTACAACAGGAAGGGCGCCGCAATTGATCATGTCTGCAAGGACAAATCCCGGTCCGACCGGGGGAAGCTGGTCAACATCTCCGGCAAGCATAAGCGCTGCATGATCCGGAATTGCTGCCAGCAGCTTGCTCATCAGCACCACGTCGATCATGGAGGCTTCATCAACAATGACTACATCTACATCAAGGGGATTACCGAAAGTGCGCCTGAAGTCGTTTGCATGGGGATCAAACTCAAGCAAACGGTGAATGGTTTTGGCCTCACGTCCGGTTGCTTCGGAGAGCCGTTTGGCCGCTCTTCCTGTAGGAGCGCAAAGAACGAATTTCAATGCTCCGCTGCCGAGTAGAGAAAGGATCGCGTTAATAATGGTGGTTTTACCAACGCCGGGGCCGCCGGTTATGACAATCAGCTTGCTGGTAAGGGCAAGTGCCACAGCACTGCGCTGGGAGTCTGAAAGTTCAATCCCGGAGTGTTCTTCGGCAGCAAGAATGGATTTCAGCGGCTCCAGCGTTCCCCAGGGAAGTTTCCCCTTGAGAATCCGGTGAATACTGTCAGCAACCCGGCTCTCGGCTCGAAAGAGCGCCGCGAGATAAAAACTGCTTTCACCACCGTCCACGACTCGCACAAGAGTACCGATGGAGAGCTCTTCAGTTATGGCATGCTCAAGCACCTGAACCGGAATAGAGAGAAGACGTTTGGCCGCTTCAAGCAGCATCGGTTCGGGAACCCTGCAATGGCCCTCCAAAGAGAGTTCCTGAAGAACATGGGCAACCCCTGCCCGCGCTCGCAAGGGAGAATCTGAAGCGATACCGATGTTTCGGGCAATCTGATCAGCTGTTTTGAATCCAATCCCCTGAATATCAAGGGTAAGCCTGTAGGGATTGGAAGAGACCACCGAGATCGCCTCTTCACCATAGGTTCTGTAGATTTTGACCGCACGGGCCGTACCTACTCCGTGAGACTGCAAAAACACCATGATCTCCCGGACAGCCTTCTGCTCGGACCAGGCTGCAACAACCTGCTCCAGACGCTTTCTCCCGATACCCGGCAGTTCAAGCAGTCGTTCAGGGTGAGTCTCGATAACCGTAAAAACATCCATGCCGTAGGCCTGGATGAGCACTTTGGCAAAATGGGGGCCAATCCCCTTAACCATACCGGAGGCAAGATATTTGCCGACCCCTTCAAGGGTATCGGGGGGAATGACCGCAAGACGGCTTGCCTTGAACTGCATACCCCACGTTTTATCGTTCTGCCAGAGACCGAACGCTTCAACATGCTGCCCCGTTGTCACTGAAGCCACAACCCCGACAACCGTCACCGCTTCACGCTGACCATTGACAAGGAGTCGAAGCACTGCAAATCCTGATGCCGGGCTAAAAAAACTCACCTTTTCAACCACACCGCTCAACCGTTCCTCACCGGTGTTGGCGGAATTGCTCTCACTCATGAAACGGCAGGGTTAGGTGATAAGGTTCGCGCTCGATAAAAGAGCGGAGTACAGGGGAGAATATACCGCTTATTGCGGCCAGGAAAAAGAGTTTCAACAAGCGGTTGTATAGGGCATGCAACAAGAAACACATAGGGTAGCCCTGCTTAACACCGAAGATAATCCTGCCGCAGATGCAAAATCAATTGTGCCGCTGTTCAAATGTTCGAGCGCCAAGTTGCTTCCGCTGCTGTAGAACCACTGTACACCAACGTTATCAGCATGAAACTCCTTTTCCAGCCAGCCGAATTTTTTCAGTACGAAACTGAGGGGATTATAGTCAGCATAATCAACCCTCACTACTGAAGGCAGTCGAGCAGCAAAAAGGTCCGGCGAAACCTGCATGGAGCAAAGCAGGGATATACAAATAATAATCCGGCCGATAACCCTGTTCATTATTCTGAAAGCATCATTCATCTCGCTATACATCTTTTAATTGACAAAGTACCATTTACCGGGTGCTGTTCGGAAACATCTGTTTGTAAAAACTGTTGAAGAAGATCTGGGAAAGCTCCGGATTGAGCTGCTTCAGACGAAAATATAACTCCATCCCTTTCTGCTGATGGCCGTGTTCCAGATAATGTTTTCCAAGATTAAAAAGTGCCGTATTATGATCAGGATTGATGAGAAGCGCCTTCCGGTATGCATCGAGAGCTTCTGTGTCATGACCGGACTCACCATAGGCAATACCAAGGAAAACCCATGCATCGGCATCATCCGGCTTGATCTGAAGAGCCTCCTTATATGTTGCAAACTGTTTCGCCTGCTGACCAGCCAGACCATAAGCCCTGCCCAGATTAATCAAATATTGGGTATTGCCGGGATAGAGATGCACCGCCTGCCGGAAAGCTTCGACTGCTTCCGGGTAATACCCTGCATCGCTATAGGCACTTGCCATATTGTACCAGGAAGAGGCATCACCGGGTGTTATCCTCACCACCTGCTGATATGCCTCGACCGCCTGCAAATAGCTTCCATTCTGGATATAGGCAATTCCAAGATTGATCCATGCGAGAGCATATTCATTATTGTTCCTTACTGCCTGCCGGTATGCCGCTATCATTCTTTCATACTGACCCTCCCGGCCGTAGGCAACCCCAAGATCAGCCCAGTAGTGTGCATAATCAGGACGAATCTGTATTGCCCTCTTATAGGCATCAATGGCCAGAGCAAGTTCTCCTTTCTGGAGATAGGCAAACCCGAGATAACCCCAGGCATCAGCACTTGTCGGGATCTGTTTTGACCAGTTCAGGCACAACTGGATAATCCCTCCCCAATCCTGTTTCTCCTCCAGGGCTATCACCCTGTAAACCCATTCACTGTTGACCGAACCTGTTTTAGACAGCAATTCATGCCGGTTGCGCAAATCGAGTATCCACTCAACGGGCAGTGCAAAATTCAACTGCTGACCCTGTTTAAAAAAATAGGTTGCGATGCCTATCAAGCGGGCATGTTCATCAAAAAGTCCACCCCCGCTTGAACCGAGTGAAATCGGCGCCGTTGTCTGGATATAGTAGCCTTTATCAACAGCACGCAAGCCCGAGATAATGCCGGCGGAAAAGGTCAGTTCCAATCCCTGCGGAGAGCCTATCGCATAGACCTTCTCCCCTACCCTGAGCTGACTTGTATTTCCAAAAGTGATTTGCGAACCCTGTAGTCCGGAAACCACAAGCGAGCATACATCCCTGAAGCGGTCGGTATAGCCGGGTTTGGCATTATACTCCCGGCCCTGATAAATAACCATCAGTCGCGCTGCTTTTTCAATGACATGATAATTGGTCACCACCTGTCCGGTCGACAGAACAATGCCACTCCCCATACTTTGAAGCCTGCCGTTACTGTCATAGGCATGAACCACAACAACACTTGGCGAAACTTCCCGAAACACTTCGGCCGCGGTTTTTGCCAGTGCCGGAAGCGGTTGCAGGGCCAAAACAGAAACAACAGAGAGCAATACACAACAGAGACGGATAGCATAAAGGAGTATACCGGCTCCTGAAAACATCATTGCACGGGAATCAACCCGCAGTGCGTCAGGTTTGTCGCTCTTTTTCATCAGACGGATATCATTACCCCGCAGAGCCCGGAGGAGACCGTCATTGATACTTTTTTATACATATCCATCATTTTTGTCTGATCTGTATGGCGCCAAAACCGTTTTTGCGCACAGACTCCCTTCCGACGCTCAATCACCGGGAATAAAGCCGTGCGCGCTGAGCGACTCTCGACCCTGAGCTGTTTTTGCATATTCAACGAACCTCCTGAGAACGCCGAAAGGTTGACCGTTCGTATACATATAGAGATTAAGCCTGAGCGGATAGGTATGGTCCGTGATGTGCTGTGATGACTGCTCAATACCATTGACCGGAAGAGCCTTGACTGAACGGTCAACCAGACCATGGTCTATAAATCCGATGGCGTCGGGTGTTGTGGTGATATAACTTTTGACCCAGCGAATACTCAACAGTGTTACGGTTCTCCGGGTTACCGATCGCTTTTTCATAACCAGTTCCGAGAAGATTTCCTGGGTTCCGCTTGCGCGATCAAGCTGAAGTCGCACGATGGGACGATTCAGCCCGCCAACCTGTTTCCAGTTACTGTAGGTACCGTCATAGATCTTGCGGATTTGATCGACAGTCAGGCCCGTAAGGGGATTAGCCGGATGAACAACAATAGCGATGGCATCCTGTGCAATAAGGTGTTCAACCGGATTGATCCCGCATTTTCCTGCCTCAGCCAACTCATCCGGGTGAATCCTTCTTGTCGTGTTGGCGATGTCACAGGTTTTAAAGATCAGGCTGTAAATGCCGCGAGCCGCATCAGTCTCATTGACCCGCACATCGATGCCATCACTTTTGAGAAAATCAAGCGCAAAAATATTTGCAATAACACCGGCCAGTGGGGCTCCGTCTGTGATAATTTTATTTTCAGCAATCAGGCCTGAAGGGGTGGGGAGAACTCCATCTGCAGCAGTGGCTGCATCAATAAAAGCCACAAAGAGCATGCAGCATAGAGCAACACCAGAAAGTATTTTCTGGATAGAGCTATTCATTCCGGCCATGATCGTGTAGAGATATCATGAGCATTGCATAACTACCTGCAAAAAAACAGATCACTGACCTTGCATAAAACCGGGATCAACCAGTTCATCGATCACCTTGTTCATATCTGTCCCTTTTGTAACAAGATTTTCATCCAATAAAATCTGTGCCGCATCCTTCAGGCTCTTGAGTTCAGATATCCCCGTTATGGATTTGGTCATATCAACCCTGCTCATCACCAATTGAGCTACCGGCAACGATATCCCTGATTCATCAGCATAAATCAACTCAAACTCATCAGGATGGCGGATTGCCCACCTGCGCACCATCTCATATACCTTGACAACACGCGACACCACTTCGGGATAGTTGGCAGCAAAGCGCTCGGATGTATTCAAAAAGCCGTAGCTGTTGAAACGCGGATTACGGTATATCACCCGGTTTCCCCGCTCTAACTGGCTTGAAGAGCAATAGGGGTCGCAACCTGCCCAAACATCAATCTGCTCGCTGTTGAGTGCAATACCCCCCTCAACGTGCTGCAGGGGAACAATGTCCACATCGCTCTTCTGTAAACCCGCTTCATGCAACGCCCGCAAAAGAAAAAAAAG
This sequence comes from Chlorobium sp. KB01, assembly GCF_001975465.1. Classification (NCBI taxonomy): domain Bacteria; kingdom Pseudomonadati; phylum Chlorobiota; class Chlorobiia; order Chlorobiales; family Chlorobiaceae; genus Chlorobium; species Chlorobium sp. KB01. Next base: position 10,582 of record NZ_MPJE01000106.1, on the reverse strand, counting down.
GGATCGGTACCCGGAGTTGCCGCAATTTTTTCGCCCTTTAAATCCGGTACCGAGTTGATGCGGGAATCACGGGGGACAAGCAGCATTGCCCACTCCGAACGTGAAAACATGTAGACCGTCCTGAGCGGGTTTCCATTGGCTTTGCTCCATACTGCACTTAATCCTGAAGAGGAGCCGAAATCAACACGATTGTCGTGCAGATTCTTCAGCGCAAGATTACTGCCACCGCTGAACACCCACCGAACCGGCACCTTGTCAGTTTCAAACTCCTTCTCCAGCCAGCCTAATTTCTTCAATACCAGACTCAACTGGTTGTAATCAGCGTAATCAATCCTCAGCTCGGTCGGCAGTGGTGAGGCTGCAAGATCGGAGGTAACAGGCAATACCAGAATCTGGCTAATAAAGCAAACAACTCTGACTATCTGTTTGGTGATTATTCGTACCCGAGTATTCATTACATTGTTTCTCACCTGAGTTACGGTTTAAAGCCTGCAAAATCATTCAGGCTATCTCGTTAAGAAAACGTAACACCCGTACAACCTTGATCGCCCCTGCTGGCTGAAACGCTACTTTGCTGTTTTAGGAAACAGCATAGCATTATAGTTTTTGAAGAACATTTGAGCAAGTTCCGGATTTACCCGCTTCAGACGTGAATAAACATCACGTGCGGGAGCCCGCTCGCTGTGCTCCAGATAATCCTGACCCAGATTGAAGAGCGCGGTATTATGTTCGGGATTAATACGCAGTGCGTTCAGATAGGCATCCCGCTCCTCCGGCTCCTTGCCTGCAATTCCATAGGAGACAGCAAGGCTGACCCAGGCATCATCATAGTCCGGCTTGATTCGAAGAGCCTGATTATACGCTCCGCTCTGTTCAGTTCGCCGCTCAGCCAGCCCGTAGACCTCACCCAGATTTAACCAATATTGTGCATTGCCGGGTGTGAGATGCACCGTATGCCTGAACGACTCAACCGCCCTGGAGAACTGACCGGCATCACGACATATAGTTCCCAGATTGAACCACGAAGAGGCATCACCCGGATTAATGCGCACCGCATGCTCGTAAGCATCTATTGCCTTCTCCAGATCACCATTCTGATAATAGGCGATACCAAGATTGATCCAGCCCAGGGCATAGTTGGCATTGATCCTTACAGCCTGAAGATAGGCTTCTATCTGTCTGGTTTTCTGCCCCTCACGGCTGTAGGCAACGCCAAGATCAGCCCAGTAGTGAGCATAATCCGGACGGATTTGTATTGCCCTCTGATAGGCATCAATGGCCAGAGCAAGTTCTCCTTTCTGGAGATAGGCAAACCCGAGATAACCCCAGGCATCAGCGCTGGTCGGGATCTGTTTTGACCAGTTCATGCACAACTGGATAATCCCTCCCCAATCCTGTTTCTCCTCCAGGGCTATCACCCTGTACACCCATTCACTGTCGACCGAACCGGTTTTGGAGAGCAATGCATGCCGGTTGCGCAAATCGAGTACCCACTCAACCGGCAGGGCGAAATTCAACTACTGACCCTGATTGAAAAAATAGGTAGGCAAACCGATAAGACGGGCATTTTCATCAAACAGCCCTCCACCGCTTGAGCCCTGGGATATCGGTGCCGTGGTCTGGATATAGTGGCCCTTGTCCACATCGTGCAAGGCGGAAATTATGCCGTCAGAGAAGGTCAGCTCCAGCCCCTGCGGTGAGCCTATCGCATAGACTTTTGATCCTACCTTCAGTAAATTCGTATCACCCATGACGATTTGTGAACCCTGCATGCCGGATACCACAAGAGAGCATACATCCCGAAACCGGTCGATGTAACCGGGAGTGGCCGGATACTCCCTGCCCTGGAGACTGACCGTCAGCTTTCCGGCTTTTTCAATAACATGAAAGTTGGTCGCCACCTGACCGGATGGCAGGAGAATACCGCTGCCGAAACTCTGGATCTTGCCTTTGTTATCAAAGTTATGGATCACGACCACACTTCCGGAAACCTCCTGGAAAACCTCATCTGCGGTTTTGGCTCCGACAGAGGAATATGAGGGTGCCATAACAAGCGCAACAGAGAGGAATGAACCACAGCGGCGCCTGCAGTCACCATTTCTCAGGCCTGCACGATCAAACAGAGCGCGTATGACCCTGGGAGCTGCCCGTAAAAGAGAGAGCGGTTTTACGCTTTCTTTCATGTAGTATGCTTCAGTACTACCTGGATAAAAAACTACAAAAAATTACACGGGTAACGGACTATGCACGATCAATCGTCAGGGATAAAGCCGTTTTTACTCCGTTTTGTCGCTCGCTGATCTGTTCCTGCGTATTCGACAAATCGCCTGAGCACCCCATCCGGGGCGCCTTTATCTGTGTCGATATCATATCGATAAAAAAATTTACGTAAATAGATGCGGATTTTTTCAATTAATCGACTTTGCTTTATAAAGTTATCACTAAAAGACGATCACAGGAACTCACCCCCTCTCCCCGAAAGAGCCCTTTTGCTTGATTTGTAAAATATGATGGATTTAACTATTGTGCCGTTAGATACTCAGCCTTGGGGTGCTGAATCTTTTTTCTGCTATGCCTTGCCGCTTAACCCTTCAACTATGACCCACGCTACTGAAAACGCATGCTGCCCGGATCTGCACATTAACGGAATGCAATCGGAAAAAACTTTTGTCACTGGCACGCTTCATCCTGTTGAAGTAGGAATGAGAACGCTCAAGCTGAGCAGAAACTATTCTTGCGGGGGTATGGAGTTCTCCTCACTCCCTCTTTATGACACCAGCGGCCCCTGGTCTGATCCTTCGTTCGTGATTGATCCGGAAAAGGGACTTCCCCCGATTCGTGACACCTGGAGCTTCTGGGAGGGCAAAAGTGTAGTCTCCACCACAGCAACATCTTCAGCAAGAAGAGCCCGCAAAGCCCTCGATGGAGGCGGGATCACCCAGATGTACTTTGCCCGCAACGGCGTCATCACCCCGGAGATGGAGTATGTCGCAATAAGGGAGAACCAGAATCTGGAACAGTGGATTTCCGGATTTTCGAGGGGAGGGAAAAAGCATATACCGATAACTCCGGGATTTGTCCGCCAGGAGATTGCAGCAGGTCGGGCGATCATTCCGGCAAACATCAATCATCCCGAGCTTGAACCGATGATTATCGGCCGGAACTTCCGGGTAAAGATCAACTCCAACATCGGCAACTCGGCACTCGGCTCTTCAATAGTCGAAGAGGTTGAAAAAGCGGTATGGTCATGCCGCTGGGGCGCCGATACGGTGATGGATCTCAGCACGGGAGCCAATATCCATCAGACCCGCCAGTGGATTCTGAGAAACTCGCCTGTTCCGATCGGCACGGTACCCATCTATCAGGCACTGGAAAAAGCAGGGGGGAAAGCTGAAGAGCTGACCTGGGAGTTATACCGCGACACCCTTATTGAGCAGGCCGAGCAGGGCGTAGACTATTTTACCATTCATGCCGGAATCCTGCGGGAACACCTCCCCTTTGCCGAAAAGCGCCTTACCGGTATTGTATCAAGGGGCGGCTCGATCATGGCAAAATGGTGCAAGGCCAACAAACAGGAGAACTTTCTCTACACCCGTTTTGAGGAGATCTGCCGGATTCTGCAGGCATACGATATTGCTGTTTCGCTTGGTGATGCCCTTCGGCCGGGATCAATACTCGATGCCAACGATGAGGCTCAGTTCGGAGAGCTGAAAGTGCTCGGTGAACTGACCAAAGTGGCATGGAAGTTTGATGTACAGGTGATGATTGAAGGGCCCGGGCATGTACCGTTGCATATGATAGAGGAGAATATGCAAAAACAGCTCGAATACTGCCATGAAGCTCCGTTCTATACGCTCGGACCGCTGGTAACCGACATTGCCGCCGGATATGACCATATCAACTCAGCTATAGGAGGAACACTGATAGCAAGTTTCGGCTGCTCCATGCTCTGCTATGTCACACCCAAAGAGCATCTCGGACTGCCGGACCGCAATGATGTGCGGGAAGGGGTCATTGCCCATAAAGTTGCCGCCCATGCGGCTGATCTGGCCAAAGGGAGCCCCGTTGCCTGGCTTCGTGACGAGCTGATGAGCAGGGCCCGGTATGCATTTGCATGGGAAGATCAGTTCAACCTCTCGCTCGACCCGGAAAAAACACGAGAATCGCACCGCTCAAGTATGGCCGCAAGCGGGAGAACCGATAAAAACCCCGATTTCTGCACCATGTGCGGCCCCGATTTCTGCTCCATGAAAAAGTCAAAAGAGGCAACCGCACAGGAGTGAAAAGCAGAAAAAGGACTGAGTGGACGAAGTCGGGAAAAAAGGCGCCACAAAGAGCGCCTTTTTTATTGTATTGAACTTCGATTACTCTTACGATGCTGCCTTGATGATTGCGGCAAAATCGGCAGCATTGAGGCTTGCGCCGCCAATAAGCCCGCCATCAATATTCGGCATGGCAAAGAGTTCTGCGGCATTTGAAGGTTTGACGCTTCCGCCGTACTGAATGCGAAGCTTGCCTGCTGCAGCATCACCATATAGTTTGGTAATGGTATTGCGGATAAGAAGATGCACCTCTTCTGCCTGTGCGGAGGATGCGGTTTTTCCGGTTCCTATCGCCCATACCGGCTCATAGGCAATCACGACAGTGCTGATATCGCTGATTCCTGCAAGGCCTTCGGTAACCTGTGAGGTGACCACTTTCGAAGTAACTTCTGATTCACGCTCTGCAAGGGTCTCCCCTACGCAAAGAATAACCTTCAAGCCTTCAGCAAGGGCCTTTTTGATTCTGAGATTCACCGTAGCATTGGTTTCGCCGAAAAACTGGCGACGCTCCGAGTGACCGATAATAACGTATGAACAGCCGACAGCCTTCAACATTCCGGTCGATATCTCTCCGGTAAATGCACCGTCATTTTCATAATGACAGTTCTGGGCAACAAGCTGAACAGCAGAGCCCGCTATAATTTTTCCGGCTTCCTGCAGGGCAACATAGGTCGGAGCAATACCGACTTCGCAGCCTGAAAAACCTTTTCCAAGCGCGGCAACAAGCTCTGAAGCAAGTGCTGCCGATTCGGCAATGGTATTGTTCATTTTCCAGTTGCCGACAACAATTTTCTGACGCATAAGATGCAGATTAATAATTCGTTTTTATATCACAGTATATCCGGTCAATCTGATCAACATTGAAACGGTGTTTTCCTGAACGGGCATCCTTGAGTTCGACATCGTTGCTGCCGACAGCAATAACATTACCGTGCCACACTCTTGCCTCTTTGGTCACCAGATTGACTTCGCGATTCAACAGCTCCTGATTGCCGCCGATACGCTCCTGACGATAGATTATTTGACGTTTCCCCATGGGATAGCTGGTTTAGGTTGGACTTTATTTAACGAAAATTTCAAGGATCTCATAATGGAGTTTCCCTTTCGGCACCATGATCTCGACTTTTTCACCGACGGCTTTTCCAATGAGCGCCCTGCCAACAGGAGAGCGTACAGAAATTTTCCCCAGATCGGTATCAGCCTCTTCGGAAGAGACCAGTGTATATTCAATGATCTCCTTCTCATCATCAAGATTGCGCAGCTTGACGGAGGTCAAAATGTAAACCTTGTCCGTCTTGATCAGTTTGGGATCAAGAATCGTGGCTGAAGCAAGCTTGTTTTCAAGATCGGCAATACGTGCTTCGGTATGTGACTGCTCCTCTCTTGCAGCATCATACTCCGCATTTTCACTCAAATCACCATGTGCTCTTGCTTCCGCAATTTTTTCCAGAACTTCCCTTCTCGTTTCATGAACCAGCACATACAGTTCCTCTTTCAGCCGGTTATAACCATCTCTTGTCAGGTAAATTCTGTCACTCATCTCTTGTGCTGTTTTTGTTGATAATAATGGAAAACAACCTCATATAGACATAAACTCTATGCACGGGGCAAATGGAACATCAGGCAAACAAAAAAAAGTAAAGTCAGCTACGCGGCTGCTGACTTTACTTCTGTACAATGTACAACTCTTAATCCTTCAGGCAAAACAACTTTACACATTAAACGCAAAATAGATCCGGTTCCCTCCGCGTTCAACGAGCAGAAAAAGCATATTACCGGCTTTGATAGTTTTGACAATCGCACTGTACTGGCTGAATGAGCTCACACTCTGACGATTGATTGAGAGTATGATATCTCCACTGCGCAATCCGGATGTATAGGCATTGGAAGAGGGATCAATGGCAGTAATAATCACCCTGCCTGCTCCCTGCTTCAGGTTCAGCCGCTCTGCCAGTGCGGCAGTAAGCTCCTCAGCGTTGAAACCAAGTGCAGCTGTTACCTTTTCCCGCTCTGCCGGTGTTGCCGAAGCAACCTCCTTTGACGGCTGCGCTTCAAGACGAAGCGAAACAAGTCTGACACTGCCCTCTCTCTGCACCCTCATCTTCACGATGGTACCGGGAGTCTCTCTGGCGATGGCATTGCGGAGTTCAACACTGCTTTTGACCTTTATAGTATTGAAATCAAGAATGACATCTCCGGTCCTTACACCGCTTTTTGCCGCAGGGCTGCCATCAACCACCGTTCCTACCAGCACCCCTTCACCCATCTTCAGGTTCATGGCTTTGGCAAGATTTTCATCAATATCCTGGATTGTTATTCCAAGATATCCCCTTGTGACCTTTCCCGAGTTAATAAGCGAAATCAGAACAGCTTTGGCCATATTGGAGGGTACCGCAAAGCCGATACCTTCAAATCCCCCGGTCCGGCTCGCAATCGCCGTATTGATACCGACCAGATCACCGTTGATATTGACCAGCGCACCTCCGGAATTACCCGGATTGATAGCCGCATCGGTCTGGATGAAATCCTCGTAATCTGCAAGGCCGACATTGGCCCTGCCCTTGGCACTGACAATCCCCTGGGTGACGGTTCTGGCAAGATTCTCCCCAAGAGGACTTCCGATGGCAATAACCCACTCTCCGACACGGAGCTTGTCACTGTCACCGATCAGGATCGGCTTGAACCCTTTTGCATTGACCTTGATCACCGCCAGGTCGGTTTTGGGGTCCTTACCGATAACTTTCGCGGCAATCTTGCGATTGTCGAAAGTGCGTATATAGACGACATCAGCGCCATCAATAACATGATTATTGGTAAGGATATAACCGTCATCGGTAACAATAACTCCCGAGCCGAGACCTCGCTGAACCTCTTTACGGCCATTCGGCAAACCGCGCTTCGGCATTCCGAAAAAGTCGTCGAATGGAGTGCCGAAAAAACTGAATGGCGAAACCATCTGCTGGTTTACGGTCTTTTCAGTGAAAATCGTAACGACCGAAGGGGTCGCCGACTCGGCGATCTGCACAAACGCTTCATTGAAACTTTGCAGCGACTGAATCGGATAGCTCTCGATACTGTTTTTTGCCGAAGCAAACCTGGGGCTGTTGGAGAAGCTGCTGCCGTTGAGTGCAACGTTGAACTCAACATTGGAAAAAACAAGCGCACCAACAACCGTACCTGCAAAAACCAGCAGCAGGTATTTCATGAATGTGTTTTTCTTTCTCATCGGTTCTCTTTAAAATGTATTGATCGTTACTCAAATACCTCAATATTTTCAACGGCAGTAAGTCCTGCTTTCATCTTGTTCATCGTCTCTTCATATTCCGATTCCGGTTTTGAATCGGCAACAATACCACCGGCTGCCTGAAAATAGATGGTGTTATCGGCAACTACCATAGTACGGATTGCAATAGCCGTCGTGAGATTGCCCTTGAAATCAAGAAATCCCACGGCACCACCGTAAAGCCCTCGCTTCTCTTTTTCAAGTTCGTAGATGATCTCCATGGCACGAACCTTGGGTGCTCCGGTAAGCGTACCCGCAGGAAAACAGGACCAGAAAGCATCCATGGTACCCAGATCATCACGAAGCTCACCCCGAACATTACTGACAATATGCATCACATGGGAATATTTCTCAACCACCATCATCTCATTGGTCTCAACCGTACCGGTTTTGGCTATACGGCCGATATCGTTCCGGCTCAGATCAATAAGCATGAGATGCTCGGCCCGCTCTTTTTCATCGGCCAGCAGCTCAAGGGCAATACGCTCATCCTCTTCGAAACTGTTTCCCCTGTGCCTTGTTCCGGCTATCGGACGGGTATCAACCATCCGCCTGCCCTTGCTGTCACGTTCAACCCTGACGAGAAGTTCAGGTGATGAGCCGACAATCTCGAACTCCTTCATATTAAAGTAGTAGAGATAGGGCGAGGGATTGATCGTTCTCAGCATCCTGTAGACATCAAAGGGGCGGGTATTGAGATGACGGCGTAGTCGCTGCGACACCTGTACCTGAAAAATATCCCCTGCCAAAATATACTCCTTTGCAATGGCTACTTTTCCAAGATACTCTTCACGCTCAGTATTTGAAATAACCGGCTCCGGACGCTCAGGCCTGAAAGCAATCTCTTCACGCTGCAGCGGACGAAACATCTGTTCGGCAATAAGCTCTATTTTCTTGAGTGCTGAAGGTTTGTCGGTCTCGTCAAGGTAGTTGGAAACGATAAAGACCTTGCGCATGATGTTATCAAAAACCACCAGCGTATCACAGAAAAGGAGAAAAATATCGGGCAGTCCTGCCGGATCGGCAAGTTCAGGCGAAGGTATCCGTTCAACGAGGTGCATGGCATCATAACCGAAATAGCCGAACACTCCCGAGGTGATCATCTGGGGAGCACCGTTCTTCTTCCGAGGAATCTCTTCAGTGTCAAATGCAGCAAGGGTGACGTCAATCTTCCGGCGCAGATCGGTCTCCTCTGCAGCTATCCGGCGGAGGTCACTGAATTTTTCATCAAGAATTTCAATGCTGCTTTCGCCATCAACAGAGCCTGTGAGAATAGCAACGGGATCAATGGCTATATAGGAGAAACGGGCAAGAAGCTCCTCACCCTCAACCGATTCGAGCAGACAGGAAAAGGGGCGCTGCAGTTTAATATAGACTGATACCGGCGTCTCTGTGTCGGCATGGACCTCCTTGAAGAGCGGCTTGAGAAGATAGGGCGCATGCCGTTGATCTGCTTGCATAACTATGTGTTGCGAAATTGGTTATTTGTTAAAGCACAATAAAGAGAAATATTTTGTATCGTAACAGGTAAACGAAACATACCCTGGAAACCGCTTGCAAGGCAGAGCAGTCATGAAGCCCCGATTACCCCACAAAACTTTCGTGATTAACTGGCTAAAAGCATTGATGCTCTCCCCCGGCATCCTGTTTCCGATGGCGTATCTGCTGCTTTATCTCTCTACCAACATCTTTCTGAACAAAGATTATAAAAAGGATCTTGCTCTCTCCTTCAGCCGGGCAACCGGTAATTCCCTCCATATCAAGGTCGAATCGCTCAAAGCCGGTTTGATTTTCGACTCGGTCACCCTCAATCAGATCGAGCTGACCTCAACGGTTCCGGTTGACGGTGCCAAAAGTAGTTCCGGTGATAAAATCACCATCAAATCCATGAAGATCAACTCTCCCGATCTTCAAAACATTCTCTTCAGCCAATGTGCGCTCCAGGCATCAACAGAGCAGGTCTGTGAAAAAATTCTTGCCGGAACGCATTGAGTTCAATGAATCAGCATCCCTGAACGCTGCCAGCGAATCGACGCGAGTTTGCCAACCGGGTTGGTAAATATTGAGAGATCCGGATTCCAGGACCAGTAGACAATCAACGCTTCACCCACCAGATCCTTTTCAGGCAGAAACCCCCAGAAACGGCTGTCAAGACTGTTGTCACGATTGTCGCCCATTGCAAAATAGTAGTTCGACTGAACAGTATATGACGCAGCCGGAGCGCCGTCAATAAAAACCAGCCTCCCCTGAAGGCTTACATCATGACCTTCATCGGCTACAAGCGCTGCGTAAAGCGGATATGTCTGTGCATTTAACGCAATAACATCTCCTTTTCGGGGAACCCGTATCGGGCCGTAGTTATCCTTGTTGAAATTTGAAAACTGCGGAAAGATCATCTCATCACCAATACCGGCAGGTATAAGGCTTGAAATATACTGACCATCCGGAGGCAGAGCCACCGGCTTTTTATTGATGGAAAGCTGACGGTTATGAATCTCAAGGGTATCTCCGCTGATGGCGACACAACGCTTGATATAGTTCATTGAACGGTCTTTGGGAAATTTGAAGACAATAACATCTCCGCGCTTGACCTCGTCAACACCCGGCAGGCGAATATCGGTAAACGGTATTTTCGGCCCGTAAACATATTTGTTGACAAACAGAAAATCACCGGCAAGCAGCGTGTTCTCCATTGAGCCGGTAGGAATACGATAGGATTCAACGACGAAAATACGGAGCACGGTCGCGAATATTGCCGCAATAATCAGCGCTTCAAACCACTCCTGTGAATGTTTTTTTTCCGGTTTACCCGGTTGATTACTCAGTGCCATATCGTGTTTTGGTTGTAAAAATCCCCCATTCGGAAGGACTCTCTTTTTTTTGACGCTATCTGCTGCAAAATCCTGCGCAAACTCCTCTGGGCACCTCTATTTATTTATTCCGAAACCCGATTACTGCGTTGGGTGGTGCTCGAAAT
>NZ_MPJE01000105.1:0-51146 GCF_001975465.1 Chlorobium sp. KB01 | reverse complement strand
TCGTGCTTAAATAGTGATACTTATCCGTTAACGTGCGCGCCTTATCCGACTTTTAGGATAATAAAATGGTTTATATTCACATCACTCATCCTGAATATTTTCTTGCCGAACAAACGACAAAAGAGCGTATGAGACAGTTCCACAGTGACAATCCGTCTCATTTTCATGAAATCGTATCGTTTTATAAGACATATACTAAGTATAGATACATAAAAATTTCCGGTTTTATTGACACTTTTTCCCCGAAAATCGCTACAAAAAAAGAGGATAAACGGCTTTACAGGCTATAAACCTTCAACTATTACGAGACCCATTTCGAGATAACATATACCGTAATCCCGCAGCAGGCAATAGTTATGGAGTGTCTCAAAAAGCTCTGTATCGGCTATCAAACGGTTTACTCGGGGTTATCCGGTGAAGCTGAAGCGCAAATAGGGGTGGTTAAAGGAACGCAGGAAAGGGTGTAGGTCGTCCGGACGATGTAGCGGAGGAGTCCTGGAGTGCGGGAAGAGCAGAGGGCATGTCAGGTGTTGCTTTAACCGCCGCCATTCTCTGCTTTTTAAAATACCGAATCGCAGATTCCGAAATAGAGATCGTAACTTTTGTGCTTACTGCTACCTGTTGTTCTGCAAGCGCATTGCTGAACAGGGAGATGAAAAACAGGATAACAATCCCGCATTTTACAGTAAACAGCATCGCACTCTTATTTATAACAAGCCAAAACCGGCTATACCATATGTTCATCAGCAGAAAAAGCAAGCCTGAACCGTACTCCTGCTCTAAGCGTATGATAAATAATTTATTTGATGAATAAAGAACCCCGCCGCAAGCCGCGGGGTATTTTGAAGACAACTCTATCATACTTTACGCCTCAAGAGGCGGGGAATATGACCCATAGAGATTAAAAGCTCCTGATACACAAGCTCATGGAAAAAACCTGATCAGTGGAATCATCACTCTCTTTTTCAGCACTCATCTGCACCGCACCCGAAAAGTTAACGGCGCAGGTAACGTTAAAATATCAGCTTTGCGTATAGGTATGAACGCTGTTCTGTGCCGAAGGCAGATAGTTTACGCCGAACCAGCAGACCAGAAGTATAATAAACGAGAGCGCAAGGTACCACTGGAGTTTTCCGCGATCAATCTTGTATCGGAATGCATGAAGATAACCCAGATAAGCAAGCCAGGAGAGAAACGCCCAGGTCTCTTTTGGATCCCATGTCCAGTAGTGACCCCATGCCTCCTTGGCCCAGAGCGCACCGAATATGAGACCGAAGGTCAGAAGCACAAAGCCAAGCAGAGCCAGATAGTGCGCAGCCGTTTCGCCCGCATCATTTTTTTTGGAGCGCAACTGGAGCGAGACATTGTGCAATGCAGCCACCGAAGATGCAGCAAGCAGCACATAGCCGACAAGATAGACCACAACATGGGGAATAAACCAGGGGCTCTGAAGCGCTGGCATGAGGGTCTTGTCAAACACTTCGGGATGAAGCAGGTTAATAACAAGAAAAAATCCCGCAAGCGCCATACAGTAGTACTTCAGCCAGGAAATTTTCCAGCGGTACTCAACCAGAAAACCTGCAAGCGGAATCAGGGCGGCATACCAGAGCCTGGTTTCACCAAGAGTTCTGAGGGGAGGGCGACCGAGAAAACTCCAGTAGATGGCTATGTACGCCACCATGACCATCGTCCCGCCGAATGCAATCAGAAAAGCCGGAAGCTTCAGGGCTGCGCTTTTACGCGAAAAGAGATCAAGCAGTGAGCCCAAAGCCCAGCAAAAAATGGCCAGAATGGCCGCAGTGTTAAAATCAATTACCATTATGCAACCTCTGAATGTTTAATGCCATTCCAGAAAAAGAGAATATTTCCCGCCATGATCATGAATAAACCAAGATAGACCGCCGGAAGCCATGGGTCACGGATGACTTCAATCAGACTGAGCTGGGACCACTTGCCCATTTTCTCATCATAGCCCATCTGATAGAGCTTCCAGCCACCAAATGATAACGGCTGGTTAACACCGAGCGTTGCGGTTTTCTGCTCACCGTTTTCGCCCTGAATGGATACCGCAGAGTTGAAGGACTTCGGCGATCCGGGAACCATGATGAGCAGAATCCCGCCAAGATCTGCGGCATCAGGCTTCAGCATCGGACTACCGGTGCTGATCCATGCTTCAAAAGGAGCCCCGCCGGAGTTGATCCGCACTTTGGCAAAAGGCATGCCCGCCTTGCGGTCAGCCGCCTGAGGCTCACCGTCACTGCCGCGAAGTCCATAGGGGAGATAATCGACCACCTCAACCTCCACGCCCTTCCATGATGCCGTTACACCCCTGCGAACCTGAATAATTGCCTGTGAGCGCTCAACAAGCAGTTTGTCGTTTTGCGGGTCATAGAGCAGAAGCTGGGGAGGATACTCTTCAAGGGAGAAGTTCTGAAGAAAGATGGAAAAAGGGAGCTGCTGCGGGGTATCGCTGTTCATCGAATAACCGAGGTTATTGGCCTTTCCTATCTCGATCGGGACAACAAAACGCTGAAGATCGGTGCTGCCGAAAATACCGCAGGAGAGTGCCAGCCAGAATCCGGCATGAAAAAGAATAAACTGAAGATTCTTCATACTGAACGGAAAGAGCTTCCAGGAGAGGCCGAGGCCGAGATTGGCAAGAAAAAAGAGCACCGTCAGAAGAAAAGGCCAGCTTGAAAAAATCTGGTTTATCCGCAGCATCGCGGTGAGTGAACCGGCAACAGCCTCTCCCTGAGGCACAATACCTCCGATCAGGGAGAGCACGGCAATTGCAAAAATAAGAGCAAGCCCGAGGGGGATACCGCCCAGCCACTGGACAACAGCGCTGTTCCTGAACGCCAGGCCAGCACCAAGTACCGTAAGAGCAAAAATAACAAGGGCTATGGCGTTAACCGGCAGATGGAGCAGCGGAATACCACCCCCTGCGCCCAGATACTCAACAAAAAAACCCGCAATAATGACCATTGCGGTAACAAGAAATGCCTCCCTGAACTCCCAGGGGGCCTGAAACCACCGACGCCGGACAACAACCATAAGGATACAGCTCTAAATCTTTTTAGGTAACTATCTTGTTTTTCTCAACACTGGAGGCATAGGGTAAAAAATATGCACGAATAAACCGGACAAGCTCAACATATATCCTGGTGCAACGCTGAAACCGTTCAGTGCAGACGATCTCTTTACCCCTCTCTTATCCACCGTTACATGATCATTCAAGGGCAGATTGCAACCGGTTCCTTGCGGGAGAGTGGTGAATGCTGATTGATCGTACGCCAATATAGTATTGAAAACAGATGAGTTCAACAGTTCTCAGAATGAGTAACTGTTTTTTTTACTCCGGCGTTCACTCCGCTGAAAGAAACTCCGATACCCCGGAAAAATACTCCTCCCCTGCTTTGTGGCCTCCACTGAAAAGCATTGCCGAAAAAGGGATCGAAGCATGCTGAAGCCTTGCCTTATCCTGCTCAAACTGCTCCTGTGAGTAGATCCTGTCGCGGTTTCCCCTCGCCAGATGCACCCGCATGGTGCAGCCATGAAGGTCAAGCTCCGGGGGGATGTCGCCACCGAGCAGCATAAGAGCTGACGCCCGGTGCCTGCCTGACAGAGCGGCGCGCCAGGCCATGCCGCCCCCCTGGGAAAAGCCGTGAAAAACGAGCCGGTCCTGCACAGCAAACCGCTCTTTTATACAGTCGATAACCCCGTCAACATAGCGAACATTCTCGGCAATACGCACTTCACGGTTTCTGGCAGTCATCCAGCTTGCTCCCGCACTCCCGTCGGGAAGATAAAAGGAGTGAAGGGCTTCAACTGCGCAGCAGAGCCATCCGGCGGAATCGGGAATGGAAGTGAGCAGCCCAAGCGCATTTTCGGCCCGCTCTCCGTAGCCGTGAAACCCCACAAGAAGTGAAACCGGGCCTGAGGCTGAGGGCGTTTGGAGAAGATATCTTGCGCTGATTGTTGTCTGAAAGGAGTACTCCTGCATAGCACACGCCTGAAAAAACAGTGAAAGAGCCGGGAGAGCCGATATGGCAAGCTCCCGGCCTTCAACACAACGGGGTTAGAGCTCCAGAAGTTTCAAAATACCCTTGAGCGGGATAGCTGCCCATTCAGGGCGGTTGTTCAGCTCATAATTCAGCTCATAGACCGCCTTGTTCATCAGATAGGCTCGCATAAGATGCTCACGCTGTTTTGGATCCTGCGGGACAATATCGCTGCCCCTGGTTTTTTCGAAATAGGTATCGATAAAGTGCTGGCCGACATAGAAGCTCCAACGGTCTGCCCAGGGTTCAAGTGCCAGACGGTCTTCAGGCCGAATTACCGACTGACTCTCCATCAGCACATTGAAAGCCGCATAGTCAAATGAGCGGAGCATTCCTGAAATATCGCGGAAGACCGAACGTTTGATTTTGCGTTCGGAGACAGGACGGGCAGGCTCGCCTTCAAAATCAATAATAACAAAATCCTTGCCGGTAAAGAGCACCTGGCCAAGATGAAAGTCACCGTGAATCCTGATTTTCAGCGTATCAATCTTTTCAAGGCGAATCGGATCAAGCTGCCGGATAATCTCGCTCTGCTTCTGTACCAGCAGTGATGCCAGCTCCTGCTGACCGGGAGGGAGCTTTGGCATGATTTCACGGATCAGGATGATGGAGCGTTTGACCTGCTCGCACATTGCCTGGTAGATCGAACGCTGGTAAAGTGTTGTAAATGCTTCCGGGGTAAATGCAGGATCGCTTTCGAGCGAAGCAAGGGAGAGATGCATTTCGGCGGTCCGCTCTGCAAGCTTTTCAATCATGCCGAGGTAGGCTTCACCAATCAGCTCGTGCATGAGCGAGGGAATCTTTACCGGTTCACCGCTCAGCGCAGGAAGCGGAGGAAGGGTCACTCCGGTATTGATTTTTGAAAGCACTTCATCAAAATAACGCTTGACCTGATCAAGCGAGAGCTGCCATGCATCACCTTCGTTCTGGACAAAGTGCTGCAGGATGCCAAGGGAGTACCGGCTGGTTCGGTTCTGGGTGTAGTTCAGCGAACCAAGATAACATGGCAGATTCTTGAATGCAGTACGATCGCTCAGAGCGCTGCACATCTCAACCTCCGGAGAGAGTCCGCTTTCAATGCGACGGTAGAGCTTGAAACAGAGATCCTTGTGGAACCTGACGGAGGTATTGGTCTGCTCTATACCCATCAGTACCGGCTCCGGTTCACACGTGACTGTGCAGTCAATAAAAGAGTCTGCTTTGGCGGCTTTCATACCGGTAATAAGTCCCGCCTTGCCCTGCCACTTGTCCTTTCCGGTAACGATGTGGAAGAGCTGCGACAAAAACTGGTTGTTAAAGGTTGCATCGCAGAGATATCCCTCTTCACCGCCAACAGTAACCCTTGCAATAACTCGCTTCAGGAAGTTGTCGTCAGAGGCGCTTGCCGACGCAAGCGGCTCAAAACAGACAGGAAGCTGATAGAGGTCATTTTCACCGCTTGAGTACCGGACTTCGGTAACAAGCAACTTGGCCAGCGCCATTCCCTCAACAGGAATGGTATCGACAATACTGATGCGCATGATGTTGCGAACCTTGCCGCCAAACCAGCGGCTCGCGTTATAGAATTGCGGCAGCAGCTCGGTTTCAAGCAGTTCACGGCTCTTTCCGCTGAACAGGCCTGTCCAGCGCGACACCGTTGCAAACGGCTTGTCAAGACATGGACGCCCGACAACTTTTTCGGTATCCTCAACAAGCTTCAGCCAGAAGTAGCCATAGGAGCCGAGAGCCACCATGTAAGGTGTTTTGCGGATTTTCGGAAAGCGGTTGAGACTGAATACCTCCTCGGGAATGAACCCTTCAAAGGCAGAAAGATCAATAGAAACCGCCTGGGCGTTGCGTGAAAGGTTGATGACCGCAAGCATGGTCTCATCCTCAAAACGACGGATAAAGATCAATACCCTGGGGTTGTTGACCTGCAGAAACTCGATGGTACCGCGGCTGAGCGACTTGTAGCGGCGGGCCGTGGCAATAGCGTGACGCATCCACCAGAGCAGGGAGTTGACATTGCTCTCCTGTACCTCAACGTTTACCGCTTCGTAATGGTATTCCGGATCAATAATGACCGGCAGGAGAAGCTGCTGCGGATTGGCTCGCGAGAACCCTGCATTCCGGTCGGAGTTCCACTGCATGGGGGTTCGTACACCGTCACGGTCGCCAAGGTAGAAGTTGTCGCCCATACCGATCTCATCACCGTAGTAGAGCACAGGGGTACCGGGCAGAGAGAGGAGCATGATGTTCATCAGCTCGATCTTGCGGCGGTCGTTGGTCATCAGCGGGGCAAGACGGCGGCGGATGCCGAGATTGATGCGCGCCTTGGGATCATTGGCATAGACGCGGCGCATGTAGTCGCGCTCCTCGTCGGTCACCATCTCAAGGGTCAGTTCATCATGGTTACGCAAAAACGACGCCCACTGGCAGTTCTCGGGAATTTCCGGTGTCTGGTCGAGAATATCGATAATCGAGAAGCGATCCTCCGTAGCCAGAGCCATATACATTCTCGGCATCAGGGGGAAGTGGAAGTTCATGTGACAGAGATCACCCTCGCCCAGATAGGCTGCGGAGTCCTCCGGCCACTGATTGGCTTCGGCAAGCAGCATGCGGTTCGGGTAGTGCTCATCAACATAGGAGCGGAGCTTGCGCAGGTAGTCGTAGGTGCGCGGAAGGTTTTCACAGTTGCTCCCCTCCTCTTCATAGAGATAGGGTACGGCATCGAGACGGAGTCCGTCAACACCCATACCGAGCCAGAAATCAAGCACGTCAAAGAGCGCCTTGTGAACAACAGGGTTCTCAAAGTTCAGATCGGGCTGATGGTGGAAAAAGCGGTGCCAGTAGTACTGTCCGGCAACCGGATCCCATGTCCAGTTTGAGGCCTCAAAGTCCTGAAAAATAATGCGGGTCCCGGAATACTTGTTCGGATCATCGCTCCAGACATAGTAATCTCTCTCCGGAGAGCCTGCCGGTGCTTTTCTTGCACGCTGGAACCACGCATGCTGGTCGGAGGTGTGGTTCACCACCAGCTCGGTAATAACCTTCAGGCCGCGGCTGTGCGCTTCATCAAGAAACTCCCTGAAATCCTCCATCGTACCGTAGTCGGGATTGACCGACATGTAATCAGCAATATCGTAGCCATCATCACGAAGCGGAGAGGGGTAAAACGGAAGCAGCCAGATGGCGGTTACGCCAAGGCTTTCCAGATAACCGAGCTTCTGTCGCAATCCCTGAAAATCTCCAATGCCGTCATTGTTGCTGTCAAAAAAGGTTTTGACATGTGCCTCGTAGATAATTGCGTCCTTGTACCAGAGGAATTCGGGTTGATACATGATGATGGTGTGCTATACAGTGATAATTGATAAAAAAATGTTCTGCTCTAAAAAAAAACGGTGTCAGCCGAGCGTTACCCTGAAAATATGCGCCGGCATGTTCCCTGGGTTCACCTCCACATAGTTCCACTCACCGTTCCAGTCGTAGCTCATACCGCTCAAGAGATCTTCGACTTTGAACGGGTGCTCGTGCGAGAGGCCGAAGCGCTCAAGCGGAAAGCGCAGCCATCCGCCTCGGGTATTTGAGTGATCGAGATTGACTACAACAAGAATGATATTGCTGTTGTCTTCCGTCCGTTTGACATAACCCATAAGATAGTCATCCTCGCGCCCTGCCGAAGCCTCTATCTGCACAAAGGTAATATCAGCGGTCTGCTGCAGGGCTGCATTATCCTTCCGGATCCGGTTGACCCTGGTGATCTCTGCCCGGATATTGCCCGGACGGTCAAGATCCCACTGTTTGATCTCATACTTTTCCGAATCGAGATAATCCTCCTTGCCCTCGGCAACAGGCAGATGCTCACAAAGCTCGTAGGCCGGCCCGTACATCCCGTAGTTGGAGGAGAGGGTTGCGGCAAGCACCATCCGGATAATAAATTTTCTGCGGTCTCCGCTCTGCAGCTCGTCGGGCAGAATATCGGGCGTGTTCGGCCAGAAGTTCGGGCGCATGAAATGCTCCAGCCCGGAGGTTGTCAGCTCGGTGAGATAGCCCTGAAGATCATGCTTGGTATTGCGCCAGGTAAAGTAGCTGTAGGATTGGCTGTATCCTGCTTTGGCAAGCCTTGCCATCAGTTTCGGACGGGTAAAGGCCTCGGCAAGAAATACCGTATCAGGGTGCTCCGCTCTTATTGAGGCAATTGCCCACTCCCAGAAGCCGAAAGCCTTGGTATGGGGATTATCGACACGGAAGATCTTCACGCCATTCTCAATCCAGAAGAGAAAGATGCTTTTCAGCTCAACCCAGAGGTTCTGCCAGTCAGCACTCTCAAAATCGATGGGGAGAATATCCTCATATTTTTTGGGCGGATTTTCAGCAAACTGCACCGTACCGTCAGGACGCCAGCGGAACCAGGTTGGATGATCCTTTACCCAGGGGTGATCGGGCGAACACTGAAAGGCAATATCAAGCGCAACGGAAATGCCGTGCGATTCGGCTTCGGCAACAAACTTCCTGAAATCATCAACAGTGCCGAGTTCCGGATGAACCGCCTTGTGGCCTCCGTCACTGTTGCCGATAGCCCAGCAGCTTCCCGGCTCTCCGGGAGCTGCAACAAGGGCATTGTTCTTTCCCTTGCGCTTGGCATCACCTATCGGATGAATCGGGGGGAGATAGAGTACATCAAACCCCATTCCGGCAATCATCGGGAGCATCCGGCTGCACTCCCTGAAGGTACCGTGCCGTCCCGGCTCTGAAGCCCATGATCGGGGGAAGAGTTCGTACCAGGAGCTGAATCCTGCTTTTTTCTGCTCAACAGTGAGCAGGAGTATTTTTTCGTAGAGCGAAGCACAGCTCTTGTCGGGAGCACGCGCCATAAGCTCTGCAAGCCGGGTGTCAAGCACCGCCTTGACGGACACTGCGGGTTCACCGGAGCGAACGGCAGCTGCATAGCGCTTGAGCTCTTCTGCATCGGCAGCGGTCGATCTCGCCACCCCTGCATCAATCAGAAGTGCGCCGATCCGGAGGTCGAGAGAGACCTCCTGATTGGCTTCTGTTTTTTTAATCAATCCTTTTTGCCACGTAAGGAAATGGTCAACCCACGCCTCAATGGTATACTCATAACTGCCGGGGCTGCCGACGTCGAGGCTCCCTGACCAGCGGTCATTGCCGATCGGGTGCATCGGTGATCGATGCCAGTCAGAGGTGCCGGAGGGCCGTGCACAGAGCTCCGCAGAGATCGTATCGGCTCCATCGACAAAAATATCAGCCTCAACAACAATAAACCCTCCCTCAACAGCTTTTGCCGGGTATTTTCCCCCGTCAAGTTCGGGTGAGAGATTTTCTATGATCACCCTCTGGCGACCGTCAAACTCCTGCTTGACAGCGTTGAGTACAGTCCGGCGGAATGCTTTGCTCATCTTCAGAATTTCTGGTTGGAAACCGGGGGAATCCCGGCCATAAAGCAGTTCTTCAGGAAACTTGACCTTCTCAATAAACAGTACCAAGCGTTCCGATGCTGCCCCCTGTTATTCAACAGAATGGAAAATAGGAAAACTCCCTTACTTTTTTGCGCAGATACTCTGCTAATTTCAAAGAGTATGGTAAATGATGAACCTTGAGGCTGCCTTGATTTCTCAAAAAAAATGTTGTTCCTTTAGGGTAGCCGCAGGATCAAAGGCCAAAAACAATCTTCATGATCGTTTTACCCCGAAGCTTACGGAACACTTCACAGCAACGGCCGGTAAGGTTTGACCGGTTTTCTGAGGGTGATTTATTATACAATCCAACATTACAGAGCCATCATGTTTGAACCACAAAAAGAACGACTGCAGGAGATACACCCCCGCCTGGAACAGTTACGGGGGTATCTTTGACGTCGATCAGCGCAAAGAGAAAGTAGAGGATCTTGAAAAAATAACCGCTGACCCGGCCTTCTGGAATGACCAGAAAGAGGCCCACAAGATATTGAAGGAGCTGAACGAGCATAAAACCTGGACCGAAGGGTACGAGAAGCTCGCAGCAAAAGAGAAGGTATGCCTCGATGAGCTGGAAATTGCATCCGAGCTTGAGGATGAATCATTCTCCGATGAGCTTTCGATCGCCATTGCTGAAATCGAGCAGGAGATTGCGGCCATTGAGTTTAAAAACATGCTTTCAGGCAAGGATGATGCGGGGAATGCGCTCATCACCATTCATGCCGGAGCCGGAGGTACCGAGGCCCAGGACTGGGCGGAAATGCTCTATCGGATGTACATGCGGTGGGCGGAACGCAAAGGGTTTAAAATCTATACCGACGACTATCAGGAGGGGGACGGAGCGGGCATCAAAACGGCTACACTTGAAATCCAGGGCCCCTATGCCTACGGCTACCTGAAAGCCGAAAACGGTGTGCACCGGCTGGTTCGGGTTTCGCCCTACGACTCCAACGCCCGGCGGCACACCTCCTTTGCCAGTGTCTACACCTATCCGGAAGCACCTCCTGATGTTGAGATCGAGGTTCGCAAGGAGGATCTGGAGCTCTCGACCTTCCGCAGCGGCGGCAAGGGCGGCCAGAACGTCAACAAGGTTGAAACCGCCGTGCGCATCAAGCATCTTCCGACCGGAATTGTGGTCGGGTGCCAGGAGGAGCGTTCACAGTTCCAGAACAGGGAGCGCGCCATGAAAATGCTTATGGCACAGCTCTATCAACGGCAGCGGGAGGAAGAGGATGCCAAAAAGCGGGAGATTGAGGGTAAAAAGAAAAAAATCGAGTGGGGAAGCCAGATCCGCAGCTATGTTCTCGATGACCGGCGCATCAAGGATCACCGCACCAACTACGAGCGCTTTGACGTTGAAACCGTGCTTGATGGTGATCTTGATGAGTTTATGGAGCACTACCTCTCTGAATTCAGCGACTGATGAGCATCGACAGTAATGCAAAAAGGAGGCTCTGATGCCCACCTCCGGGAGTGAGCCGCTTGTCCGGTTCGGAGTTGTAACCGACATACACTACGCTGCCGGGAGCAATGCCGGAGAGGCCGAAGAGCTTCGAACGTGGATCAAAAGCAGCAGAAATAATAATGTTGATTTTCTGCTGCAGCTCGGCGATAGCATAAGGGGAAGTGAAGAGCACTGTGAGGATGAGCTAAGTCAGGTTCTGGCCATCATGCAGGATTTTCCGGGCACCATCCGCCATGTTATCGGCAACCACTGCCTTGCCATAGCCGAAAACAGGCTGCTGGCAGCACTCGGAATGAGCAGACCATACTACTCATTTACGGCAAAAGGGTTCCGGTTTATCGTGCTTCATGGTATGGAGGTTTCGGTACTCAACACCCCTGAAACTCCGGAAGACCGGGAGATTCTCGATTTTTACCTTGACCGCCTTGACGTGGATCCCTGGTTACACGACTACTGCGGAGCTATCGGCTTCCGGCAGAAAGCGTGGCTGAAAAACGAGCTTGCTGCCGCTGAACTGGCCGGTGAGCAGGCCATCGCCCTCTGCCACTTTCCGCTCTTTCGGGAAACAACTGACGAGAAGCACGGACTCCTCTGGAACCACAGCGAAATTGCCGCTTTGCTTGCCGCCTCACCAGCGATTAAAGCCTGCATCAGCGGACACTATCATTACGGTGGTTACCTGCAGGAGAACGGCAAACACCTTATTGTGCTTCCCGCCTTTGTAAACCGGAAGGAGCATCCCGAATTCAGCTTTGGTATCGTGGAGCTCTACCGCGAAAGGATGGTGATTTATAATCAGGAAGGAAGCGCACGTTACGACCTTCCCCTTCTCTAATCTTCGAGCTGAACCCGCATACCATGATGAAGCTTTTCACGCTCCTCATGCTCTTCGCAACCGTCACCATTCCTGCAACAGGAAGCGGTGAAGAGCCATTTCAACTGGGTGTTGCCCACAGCGAACGAGAGCAGGGTCAGTTTTTTATGGTCACCGTAACCGGCACTCACACCGTGCCTGAACTCCGCTTTATGGATCGCAGCTTCCGGATGTTCCTCCAGCCGAACGGCTCCTGGAGAGCGCTCCTTCCGGTCGAAAACCTTGCCCAGCCGGGCAGCTGGAAGCTTCTGGTTCGTCAGGGGGTATATGAAAAGAGCCTGACGCTGCGGGTAATACCGAATAACCGGCCGCTCCAGCAGATCACGCTTGACACCACAAAACGAGCACTCAAGGCAACGGAAACTGAATTAACAAAAGTCAAGGCTGCACTGCATACCGAAACACCCGAACAGCTCTTTGCCGGAAGGTTCATGCGCCCCGCAGCAGGAGAGACAAGCAGCCTTTTCGGACTTAAACGCTCCTACAACGGCGGACCGGCCGAGAGCTACCACAAGGGTATTGATATTTCAGCACCAAAGGGAACACAGGTAATAAGCACCGCAAAAGGAAGAGTCGTACTCACCGGACGGGTCGAAGAGGGATTTCAGGTGCACGGCAACACGGTCATCATCGACCACGGCCAGGGAGTTACCTCCATCTATATGCACCTCTCCGCCATTACCGTTACCGAAGGGGCGCTTGTCGAAGCCGGAACCGTGATCGGCAAAGTCGGCCACACCGGCATCTCAACCGCCCCGCACCTGCACTGGGGCACCTACCTCTACGGAACCAGCGTTGACCCGGAGCTTTTTGAGGGCCATTCGCTGTAGATAACCGTATGCTGAAAAAAGTTTAGCGTAATCGAAAGACAGGGTGCATCCCGTCATTCCCGGAGCATAGGATGTTTTGCTGAATTACTGATCGGCAACTCTTTAATCTGAATCTTTTGATGGTCAGGATGGATACAAATCATGTTAACCGCCACTTGATTCGGATAGAGGTTCTCCTGAAACCCGAAATAATTTTCCTGATTAAAATATGGCGCAATATGCCACCAGCAGCGATAACCGAATGACCAGAGCAGCTCGATAAGCTCCTGCGACTTTTCAAGGCGATCGTTCTCAACATAGAGCACCGGTTTTTCTGAAGCAAGCAGCGCGGACATCCCTCTCAGCACCCCGCTCTCCATACCTTCAACATCTATCTTGATAAAATCAGGCTTTGGCAGAAAGGCAGCAAGTTCATCCCCCGTCCGGCACTCAACCTTTTCTCCTCCGCCCGGTGAATCGACCAGACTGACCCCGCCAAAATTCCCCGGACGGTCGTGCGACACCCCTGGAAGGGTGAGCACTCCCTGACCTTCTCCCATCGCATACGGAAGAGCCCGCGCCCAACCCAGACAATTAAGCGCAAAATTTGCTGCGAGATTATTGAACACTTCCGGTTGCGGCTCAAAAGCCACAAGAGAACCGCTCTTCCCCGCCATCTTAGCGAGAGGAACAGCCAGAGCTCCGATATTTGCGCCGATCTCCCATACCGTATCACCCTCCTTTACAAGACCGCTGAAAAGCTGAACCTCATGCTCACAGTATTCACCATACAACTCCAGCGCACGACCGCAATAAAAGCAGTGGAGGTTATAGACAAACACCCCGTGCTTTCCGCTTACAAGGCGTTGATGTCCGGCCAACTGGGAGATGGTTTTCATAAAACGTAAAATTTTAGCTTCAACGCACAGAAAGAGAGTCCATGCTGTCAATATAATTCACGATCACATTCATTGTGCCACAGAAGCTTGTCTACTCTTGAAATGACAGGGCTCTCCGCAGCTTGTCTCCGTTGAAAACATCATGAATAAGGCATACGATCCGGCAACAATCAAGCCATAATACGATGCATCTGAGCATTCAAATAACCTGTCAACGACATACTTCGTGTAAACGGCTACAACACTCCTGCACGCCCGGCGAACTGCGTCCCGAAGCAAAAGTGTGACTGCTGCCAACCTGTTTGGCGAAAAACTCAGGCGAACAGTCAACAGGTCAATTTTCAGGTTAATCAATGAAATTGAAAGCATTCGGCTTCCCCTTACATGGCCCGAAATCAGGGTGAAGGAGCTGCATGCATTACCCTACATATCTCCTGTAGTGCAGAAATCCGTGCTCCATGAAATCAAAGAATTCTTTCCTCTTCGAGTGGCTGCCATTACTTTTTATTTTCTTTTATACGCTATAAAAACATTATTTTTACAACACAAAAACAACAACGAAAGCCGTACCAGCAATACCGGTAACTAAAAAAACGGCCTGCCAAATAGTGTCGTAATCTGTTTTCTCAATAACCGTCAACAATGGAGCCAACTATGCCTGAACAAAAAACAGTAACAATCTACCTGACGAGCTGGCAAAAAAGAATGGTAGCTGATCATGTCAAAGGCCTGACTGCGATCACCAAGGCAGTTATCACCTCTAAAATTGATCCTGGATCATTGGTAAAGTACAGGGTTCCCAATGATCTTGTCTCGAAAAATAAATGGAATTTCTATCTGACCGATGAACAGATTGCTCATCTATCAGACATTCAGGGTATAAAGACCAAATTTTCAGCCTTGAATGTTTCATCGGAATTATTGGCATCCGGAGCAATTGCCTTCCATTAGCTATCATACGGTGAGTTTGGCGGAGAGAATGCACATGATTCGCTCCGCCATGATTAAGCCTCTTTTTTGCCAAAGCAGATTAATCATGCAGATTATTCACTCAGCTTAAAAAGCAGTTTAAACGCTACCTGAACTGGCACCAAACACTATCTCGGCAGAGACACTCTCCTTGCATAAAAACATTCATCAGGAAAAATCATTGTAATGAAGGTAAACACGACACGCCAAGTCTACGAACTAAAGGGCTGTAACTGGGAGTTGACCCTTCGCTGCACAATGAATTGTATGCATTGCTGTTCTCAAGCCGGAAATGCAAGACCAAACGAGCTGAGTCTTGAGGAGTGCTTCACGGTAGCTGACGCGCTGCTCGCCCTCGGTTGCAAGGATCTGACCTTCATCGGTGGAGAGGTTTTTTTATTTAAAGGATGGGATCAGCTCTCTGAATACCTCTCGAACAAAGGGATCAAAATCAATATTGTTACGAATGGCTACAGGATCGGGGAAGCTGAAATCGAACAGATAAAACGAGCCGGGTTGATCAATGTAGGCGTTTCCATCGACGGTATCGAACAAACGCATAATATGATAAGAGGCAGAGTCGATGCGTTTCAGCGCATAGAGCAAACACTTGACCTTTTGAGTAAACATGGGATCAGCATTTGCGCAGTAACCAGCCTCATGCAACTGAACTGTAATGATCTCGAAGATCTCTACCTTTTCCTTCTTGAACATGATGTATCGCTCTGGCAACTGCAATTGATCAATGCCATGGGCAACATGGCTGATCGGCCTGATTTCGTTGTCACTCCTGCACAGGTGCGGCAGGTTATAGATTTCATACGTGACAAAAACCGTGATCAGCAGATGGTCGTGGTCGCGGCAGACAGTATCGGATACTTCGATGACAATGAAACGTATATCCGGGGAACATCATCGCTGATTCCCTGCTGGGGAGGGTGTTCTGCCGGAATTACCGGACTGTTTATCGACAGCGTTGGCAATATAAAGGGTTGTGGTTCGCTCTACTCGGATCATTTCATCGAAGGCAATGTGCGCCAAAAACCTTTGGCAGATATCTGGAATAATGAAAATGCTTTTGCCTACAACAGAAAATTCACTCCCGACATGCTCACCGGAATGTGTGAGGGGTGCGATGTCGGCAGTGAATGCAAGGGTGGATGCCGCTCTTCAAACTTTTTTTCAAGCAACGCCCTCTACGCAAGTACCTACTGCTGCCGTAACCGATAAAGGAAGCTATACAGACTTTACTCCTGGTAATCATCATCAATAATCAAAACTTCTGATGACATGAAAAAGAGCGGTTTTTATCTGCGATATCTCTTCAGTGCTGTGGTGATGATAACACTGGTCGGCGGACCGAAAGCTCAAGCAAGAGGACGCTCCGTAGAGATTGGCAACACAAGTTCAAAGGCTGTATACTGGAAAACCGAAAGAGATTATATCGGTATGCTGGCAGCCTATTCGGTAGTCTACAAAGGCTGGCAGAAAGATAATGCCCGCGGGTACAATATCGGATCTGTTCTCCTGAGCAGCGATTCACTGAACAGCCGTCTGGTCTTTTGGGCCCGGAATTGCAATACCGTAACACACAATGAAACACAGCACGGAGAGGTACGCCTGATGATCGGGTACCTTGCAAAGCTGAATGCCGACCGGCAACACGGAATTAAAGTTCCGGATATCAAAAACCTCAATGGCTGCACAGTCTACACAACACTGGAACCATGTGCCCAGTGCTCTGGCATGATGACACTGCAAAAGGTTCGCAACACTCTGTATGGAGAGAGTGATCCGGGGTTCGGCAAAGCCCTTGAGCGACTGCAACTTGATTCATCCGCCCTGCCAAACGGTTACCCGCCATACCCTCGTCCGGTTATTTCCGAACGGGCCAATATCATCTACTGCGACCAACTGGAAAAGGGATTTTCAGAGTACCAAAAGAAATATGGCCCTGATGCACATATAACCGATTTTCTCAAATCGGAAGAGGCCCGGCTGATTTTTGAAAGCGCCTACAGTGAGCTGAAAGCGTATAAAGCTAAAGTGCCATCAATCAACGACAAGTTTTTGAATGAGGCAAAAAAAATGGTTGAATCAGTGCCAAAGGAGTTTGTCCCTCTTCATCCGGAGATATAACAGCCCTGCGCTCTGTGAATCACGCGGCCTGTGTTCTCTGGTAGAGATGCTTCTGGAAGTTGATGAAGGTTGAGAGAATCTTGTCGGTGCTGCCGAGTATGGCAACGGCATCCGGGAGCGCCTGGTATTTGAGCTGAAGAAGATGCGGCAGCTTCTCCTGATCAAGCTCTCCGACACCGGTTTCAATATATTTGGAGAGAACAAACGCCACGAACTCTCGCTGCCTCTCGTCAAGCGTATCATTGATGCTGCCTTGCGCAGCGGCGACCCTGGCCTCTCTGGTGATCGGTTTTTGGGCGAAGGAGATGTATTCGAGCACATCGAAGAGGTCGCTTTTTTCGGCATCGATAAGCTTCTGGATCGATTCGAGCGTCTCTTTTCCATATCCGGCGTCGGAAAGCTTTTCAAGCAGCGCTCTCCGGGTCTGGGGGTTTGACCACAACACCCTCAACTCCTCTTCGCTTTTGAAATATTCCGGCAGCACGCCAAAGAGCCCCTCAAGAAACTCTTCCACCGAGATCACCCTGCCGTCAGCACTCCAGAACGAGGTTGCAATCATGTGCTGGATTTCACGCTCCTTGCCGTCACTCAACTTTATTTTGAGCTTCTGCCGTGGAGGCGGCGGTATTGGTGGATCAACGGGTGGAAGCGGATCAGGATCCTCTCTTACCACAGCCGGTTCACCTTCCGTAATGGTTGTTTCTGCAATCGGCTCTCCGTCCCATTCAGAATCTCTGAAGTGGTGACAGGCATCAACAAAGTCATAGATGGTGAAATACTCTTTGCCGTCGAAAAGCCGGGTTCCTCTGCCGATGATCTGCTTGAATTCGATGATGGTATTGATCGGACGAAGAAGGACAATGTTACGAATATTGAGCGCATCGACTCCGGTGGAGAGTTTTTGCGATGTGGTCAGAATAGTGGGAATGGTTTTTTCGTTGTCCTGAAAATCACGAAGTGACTGCTCTCCGATTTCGCCGTCATTGGCTGTAACCCGTACACAGTATTTTGGATCAGGAGTGCTCTTGAACTGATTGATCAGATCACGAATCACCGCCGCATGAGCCTGATTGGCACAGAAAACAATGGCTTTTTCCGTCTGGTTGATTTCTGCAAGCAGTATCTGCACCCGTTTGGCTTCCCGCTCCCTGATCTCAATAATACTGTTGAAGTCAGGCTCGGTATAGAGCCGTCCCTCTTCAACTTCGCCTTCGATAACCTGATCATCGGAGGTGTAGATATAATCGTCGAGCGTGGTTTTGATCCGTTTTACACGGAAAGGAGTGAGAAAGCCGTCATTGATCCCCTCTTTGAGCGAATAGATGTAGACCGGCTCTCCGAAGTATTGATAGGTATCAACATTGTCGCGCCGCTTCGGCGTAGCGGTAAGACCGATCTGCACTGCCGGAGAAAAATATTCCAGAATAGCGCGCCAGTTACTCTCGTTGTTAGCTCCGCCTCTGTGGCACTCGTCAATAATGATCAGGTCGAAGTAATCTTTCGGGTATTCGCCAAAGCAGGGAGTATGCTCCGGCCCGGTCATGAAGGTCTGGAAAATGGTAAAGAATACAGAGCCGTTTGTCGGCACCCGGCCGTTTTTACGAATTTCATCCGGCCTGATGCGCACCAGAGCATCCTGAGGAAAAGGGGAAAAGGCATTGAAAGCCTGATTGGCAAGAATGTTCCGGTCGGCAAGAAAGAGAATGCGCGGTCGCCGTTTTCCGTCACGATTGAGATTCCAGCGGCTTTGGAATAGCTTCCAGACAATCTGGAATGCGATAAAGGTCTTTCCGGTTCCTGTGGCAAGTGTTAAAAGGATTCGCTGGCGACCCTCCGCTATGGCAGCAAGTGCCTTGTTGGCGGCAAGCTCCTGATAGTAGCGGACCAACTTGGTTCCGCCAATCTCCTCAAAGGGAACCTTGCTGAAACTCTCCTCCCACGAATTCGGCACCGCAAAGGTTTTCTGCCAAAGCTCGTCCGGCGTAGGAAAGGTTTCAACCAGCCCTTCCGAACCGGTTTGCATGCAGATGCGGTAGATCTCCCTGCCGTTGGCTGCGAACGTTGTGGCAAGCTCAAGCTTTTCAGCATAGTTCTTGGCCTGGGCAACCCCTTCACCAACCTCCTGATCACTACTTTTAGCCTCGATAACCGCCAGTTTCCGGCCTCTGTAAACCAGCACATAATCCGCCGTCAGCGATTTGCCGCGGCTCCCACCGGTCTGAATCTTCCCGGCTGTAATTATATACTCCCTCTGAACTTTCGAACCCTCAACCACACCCCAGCCACTCGCCGTAAGCTTCGGGTCAATGAGTTCCGCTCTGGTTTCAGCTTCGTTCATAGGGTTTTATGTCTCATGAATTCAACATTACATCCTTTATGTCTCATATAAACCAAGATATGAGACATAAAGGACAATATATCTTACGAGTGAGACTCAAAAAACGTCATCTCCCTCAGTAATAATCATCTTCCCGCTGATGCCGCACCGCCAGAATGGTAACGCTCTTCTCATTCTCTATTTCGAACAGCACCACATAGCCACTGGTGCCAAATGAGATGAGCAGTTCACGCAAAAAAGGATTCTCGGCAATTGCCTTCCTGCAACTAAATGGAAATTTCCGCAAAAAGAGCACTCCCTGATTTATGGCCTCCAAAGCCTTTTCAGCAGCAACAAGATCATGTTCAAGCTGAAAGTCATACAGTCGGCACAAATCCTCTTGCGCTTCAGGGGTAAAGCGGACATTATAATTCACCGCTTCTTCTGTTTCGCTTTGAGAAGAGAGTTGTGCAATATACTCAACACCTCATCTGCGGCAATATACTCACCGGTAGCACGGGCATGCTCCCGTGAAGCCAATCCTCTGGCAATAAATTCATTCCGGGCGAGTCGTCTTTCAATGTTGGTACGAAGAGAGCTTTCGATAAAAGCAGAAAGCGTCTCACCTTCCCGCAATACCAGTTCAGCAGAATGGCGAAGTTCAGGCTCCACACGGAGTGATGGTAATGATGCGCTTTTCATGAACAAACGGGTTATCGAAATTGTTTGCAGGCGTTGCAAATGCAATGCAATTTATAATACCGTCAGATACTTTGCAAACAGATATAAAACCATAACAAAAAGCTATCGGAACACCACTTCAGATTGTTTGATGAATTCGATGAAGTTCATACAGGGAACGCCAACCGCATCCATTGCACAGACTGCCGGGATCTTTCGTTTAGCTGCAATATCAGGAGGCCTTTGTTGCCGCCCTTAATCCGAGACCAAACCAACAGTATTGAAGCTTGCAGTGGCTATGATAAAGATGTCGTTTTCACCGACGCCCTTGGAATGATAATTGTCAGAGGAGATGCCGAGAAGAGTCTTGATTTTTAATGCCTCCTGGACAATGGCGTTCGTGATTTCAAGTAACCCGGTATTTGCATCTCTGAGCCATTCCGCACACTCAGGAGCTTTATTGACAACTTCATCGTATGCAACATGTGGCATAACAAGGTGTTTATTTGCAAACTACTCAGCCATCCAATCCCATAAACCGGGAAACTGCCGGATCGGATAGTTGTCCCAGGCATAGATAATGGATGATGCGTCAACGATCAGCATAGTAATGCTCCAGACTATGCAAATCTTTAATCTTGATGCTGTCGAGATAACTGCTTGCCTTGGTCAGTGTGATTTGGTGAGCGTTCAGGGCATCCAGTACTGTCCGCACATAGGTATCACCAAACACGTGCATCGGCTCACGATGTCTGTACTTGCGTGTTCCGCCATCTTTTTGAGTAACAATCACTGTTGCATACCACTCCCTGTAGGCGGAATATGCGCTTTGCGGAAGGCGACCGGCATCAAGCAATCGACGCAGAATCACCTCACAACTCACACCCCATGCATTGCATTGTTTGTCAAGCCATACGTCGAATTGAGCTACATCATCAGGTCGTTCAGCATCATTGATCAGTGCAAGAAAATTATCAGGAACCAGAAGATTCCCCGCGAAGGAGTTTGCATCGCGCTCTCCCCCCTGATGAGAGTTCAGGTCGAAATCGTCATCAATAGAGCTGTTTTTGTGCAGAAGTAAATGACCCAGTTCGTGCATGAGCGTAAATGTTTGCCTGCGCTCAGACTCCTGTTTTTTGACAACAATCACCGGACAGTCCGAATCGTAGAGGGTAAAGCCGATAATCGGATTCTCTTTCGGAATCTGCCACTTTCCGTTAAAGCCATTACTTCGAAAAACCAGAATCCCCTTGGCCTCCAATGCCCTGCGGTAAGAGACAAAATCGTTGCGGTCACCAAGACCCAGCCAATTGCGAACAATGCGAGCCATTTCCGGAAAAGCCTTGCCCTGCAAATACGGTGGAGAGAACCGAACCCGATCCGTTTCATCCATATCTTCAAGCAAGCCGAGGTAGACTTCCCGCTGCTTTTCCACCCGCTCAATAAATTTTTTAAGCGTTGGTGTCACCTCCGGCTTCTGGTTAGTCAGTGTCCTGAACTGTGTGGTATGCACCTCTGCCGCTTCAACCGGACCTTCCTCCAGAAAAAAGAGTACCCCGCGGCCAAAATAGTCCGCCATCTTGCGCAACTGATTGAAGGTCATGCCATCTTCACCGGCAATCACCCGCTCCATGCTGCTTGGCGCTATACCAAGCTTAACGGCAAGATCATCCGGAGTAATGCCATAATCGGCACAACACCAGACTATACGCTCCGGATTGATGGACTGTATACGTTCCATATCTATTGTAACTCATTATACCTTGATGACCTGCCGCAAATGCCCTGCGACCGGTCACCGATAAACAGATGAAATGACAAAGGTTTTTTACCCCGTCAAACAAATAATAAAAAATCAGGGGAGACAAAATCACGAACCAATTACGCAATATAGGGAGTTCCCGGCAAGATGCGAAGCCTGATAACTGAATCACAACCACTCCCGACCACTCGGTCATTTCGAATCCTGCGCAGCGGGGTGAGAAATCTAAACTACAACTCTCCCGAAAAAGCCTTGTTCAGAATGGATTTTTTCAGCGCATCCAGAGCCGAAATTTTTTTCTGATAAATCGATTCGAGCTGCTGGGTTTCCTCCCAAAGTACATCTATCTTAGTCGCAATAATTTTCTGCACAGACTGCTCGTCTGGAAAAAAGACTCGTTCATCATGAACAAAATTGCGGTTTAGAGTCGGAACCCCTGTTCCTGTTGCAAAACGATTTAGATCAAAGTGAGTTAGTAACCAATAAACGAGTTTAGAGTCGTTCCCATGAAACTCCTTGATGAAAAGCACTGTATTCAGAGGCCAGTAGTCATTTTCAATGTAAAACACACGACCAATACTACCACTACGCCCAGTTGCCACCCCTGGACCTTTCACAGGTCCTTCGACATGGGTATCAATAAAACCGCTTGAGCTGACAAGCGGAAATGATCCGGGCACTCTGGATCGAGTAGGTAAATCAAAACCTCTTTGTAGTGCACAAACATCCTCCAATCGCTTCTCAACCCACCCATCACCTCGCTGGGTAAAAACGGAATTCAGATATGAGTCAAAAAGCGCACGGGCGTTTTTGAGGTTCTGTTCTGCGTTTGCTTTGGCTGTAGCAATACCCTCAAATGCTTCATCAAGAATAGCTACGATCCGCTGCTGCTCGGTGGAGGAGGGAATAGGAATTTCGACATCCTTAAGCTTTCCTCCAGACAACTCTTTAAAAGTCGCACCAGACCCAAGTGAATTCAGAAGTTCAACGACACTTAAAAGGTAGTAATAAAGATATTTGTAATAGAGTTGACTTCGAGGTATCAAACCTTTGCAACCCTGATTCGTGGCCATAAGTTCAGTATTGACAACCAAGTGTCCGATAGGTGCTCGTGATGAAAGAATCACTGAGTTAGGTGGCAAAAGCTTCGCAGAACTATCACGAAGTCCTATATCACTAAGCTTGCGTTCAGTGTCACTGACATAAGGACTGAGACGCTTGCCCATCTCGGCTGGTGTAATCCAAAGATGGTTACCATCCCAATTTGCGGGATCACCCGTTTTAGGTGTTCCTCCGTTCATGACATCGCACACATCCCCCAGCTTTTTTATTTCCCAACCCGCTTTCACAGCAATCTCCGAATATTGGCCAGCACCTCGGCACTCTCGGTGTCAAGTGCGGCAATCTCGTTCATGATATCCTCCGGAGTGCGATGAACCACTTCACCGCCGTTGTTGGGGTTCTTCACGGAGAGATCCCTCGTCAGGGGATCAACATCGGCGATGCTCAGGCTCCACGATTGAGCGGAATCGGCTTTGGTTTTCTGCAGTTCGATGAATTCAGCCAGATCGTTGTCGTTGAGCGGGTTGGTCTTGCCCATGTTGCGACCGGGGTCGAGCTGATAGTACCAGATATTCGTTGTCGGCGCGCCTTTTTCAAAAAAGAGCACCACGGTTTTGACGCCCGCGCCCTGAAACGTACCACCGGGGCAGTCAAGCACGGTGTGGAGGCTGCAGCTTTCAAGCAGGTGGCGGCGCAGGCTGACGGAAGCGTTGTCGGTATTGGAGAGAAAGGTGTTTTTGATAACGATGCCCGCTCTGCCTCCGGCCTTGAGAATCTTGATGAAGTGCTGGAGAAAGAGGAATGCAGTCTCTCCCGACTTGATGGGGAAGTTATGCTGCACCTCAGCCCGCTCCTTGCCGCCGAAAGGGGGGTTGGCTATGACGATGTCGTAGCGGTCACGCTCCTGAATGTCGGCAAGGTTTTCGGCAAGCGTATTGGTATGCACAATGTTCGGCGCTTCAACCCCGTGCAGAATCATGTTCATGATGCCGATAATGTAGGCAAGTCCCTTCTTCTCCTTGCCGTAGAAGGTGCTTTTCTGCAACAACTCCATATCGCCGGTTGTCAGGTTTTTTCCTGCCTTCAGATACTCGTATGCTTCGGCAAGAAAGCCTGCCGAGCCGACCGCGCCGTCATAGATCTTCTGACCGATAACCGGGGACACCACTTTGATGATCGCCTTGATAAGTGGCCGGGGGGTGTAGTATTCACCTCCATTGCGACCGGCATTGCCCATGTTTTTGATTTTGCTCTCGTAGAGATGGCTCATCTCATGCTTTTCGGCATTGGAGCGAAAGCGAAGCTCATCTATCCGGTCGATCACTTCACGCAGGTTGTAGCCGCTCTGGATGCGGTTTTTCAGCTCGCTGAAAATCTCACCGATCTTGTACTGAATGGTTGATGAACTTTCGGCAGAGCTCTTGAAGGTTTTCAGATAGGGAAAAAGATGCCGGTCAACAAAATCCTTGAGGTCATCACCGGTCGCCGCATTGTTGTGGTCTATCTTTCCCTCTGCGGTTTTTGGTGCCGCCCAGGACTCCCAGCGATAGTATGGGCTGAGCAGCGGAGTGTATGGTTTGCCGGAAAGCAGTGCCGCAGTCTCCTTGTCTTTTTCAAGGTCGTCAAGGTACTTGAGAAAGAGTATCCATGAGGTCTGCTCTATATAATCAAGCTCACTGCCGCAGCCCGCGTCTTTATGCAGGATGTCATCAATATTTTTAAAGGTCTGCTCGAACAACGGATAGACTCCTTTTACAATCTGGAATGAAAAGAGGAGGTATCTCTATTAATTTGTTCTGCGATGCGACTGCTTCGTTGGGCGGTGCTCGAAATCCTCATGTACTCCTTGTACATTCCGGATTCTCCGCTGCCTCTCACTCAAACCGCTCACGACAATTAATAGAGATACCAAGTAACGCAGAAACGGCACAGCAGTCAATATAACGCCACGTCCGGGGCTCAGCAAATATATGGAGAGGGAATGACTTTACGCCCTGCAGGGGATCACGATCAAACACCGCATCAAAGAGGGAATTAGAGAGGGTTATCTGTTCGGTTGCGATAATTGGTCAGGTCCTCGGTGGTCATTTGTTCGGGAAGAACGAGACGATAATGCCGCTCTTCGCTGATACCGATGCCGTTCTCACTTTCTTCAAATGAAAAAAGTGCAATCAGATTATCATCCATGAACTGTGCGGCAATTGGACGGCAGATAAGGTTAGGGAATTTTGCTGCACAAAGTGCGAAATCCTGCTCAATCTGAATAATACCCAGTTTATCTGATCCGCCTTTCCCCTGAACAGGAAAAACATATTGTGCTCCGCGCCGGTCAACACCAACATATATTTCATCAGTTTCCACCTGCCCTATTTCCGGCACAGTTGTCCGAAGATGATTTTGAAGCGAATAACAGGTAACTCCCGAAAAAATATCAATCAACCGGTTATACCTCAGTTTGGCCAACAGACTTTGTTCATCATTGAGCGCGTACATTCCAATAATTCCCGGAGTGGCGTCAGGAATCTTGGTCTCGGCAAGCAGCGTATTTGGGAATATTCGTGGCATAGCGGT
The DNA here is from genome assembly GCF_001975465.1 of Chlorobium sp. KB01. Taxonomy (NCBI): domain Bacteria; kingdom Pseudomonadati; phylum Chlorobiota; class Chlorobiia; order Chlorobiales; family Chlorobiaceae; genus Chlorobium; species Chlorobium sp. KB01. The sequence goes on along the minus strand of NZ_MPJE01000105.1, from coordinate 26,084 downwards.
CAGCGAAAACTTGTATTTCGCCTGCCCGGCCGGACGAATTACCCACTCAAGACCTTCCGGGGCTAATCTGCGAATTGATTCCGGCAGTGCAACCCGGTATCTGAAACTATAGATAATATCACCCAAATTCTTTGGCAAGGCGATGCCAAGCTCGACTGCCGTAGCAGCTAAATCTTCTCGCTGAAAGAAAATATCCTTTTCACCCTGTCGGAAAGTTTTCGCGAAAACTTTTTCAATGAGTTTTGAGTATCGATTCGGGTTTTTTACCATTTTCTGCACTCCTTGTTATCAGCCATTCCATTGCAAAACAACAACCTCTTCCCTCATCTGTTGTCGTGTTGCCGTAGCGAGGCGGGTACGGAAAAGGTCAATGCTGACAACCCTGTACCCAAGAGATTCAGCAATACCGGCAAGCAACTGACCGGTTCGTATCATGACCTGAAGGTAAGACGCCTGATCACCAACCACATAACCAAGAAAGGCTCCCTGCCGGAGATAGGGCCTTAATTCAGCTAAATGACGAGCCATACCTCCAAAATAGAGCTTTGTTACCTTGCCATACAACCGCTCAAATCCGGAGGTTTTTCCGAGGGTAACTCTGCGATGTTCAATCTCGGTTGCAATAGCCTGTATCTCTTCGTGGTCGTCAACCCACCGGTCATCATCATCACCTTTGTAGACATTTCGGGTATTGGAACGCAGCAATCCCTTTTTCAAGGCTCTGAGCTCCTCTTTGTTGTGAATGAACCCAAGCAAAACACTTTCAAGCCGTGTTGTTCGAGTATAGTCTTTTTCATTTGGATAGGGAGGGGAAGTAAAAACAGCATCAATACTTTCCGGCAGCAAAAGCTGTGCGAGTTGTCGCGAGTCTGCATGATGAATAACTGCTTGCGCGTTGCAGGGTGTGCATCCCTGAATATCACAAGCCATACGTTCGACTTCCGATAGCCAGCTTTCCACAACCGGCGCATCTGTTTTTTTTATACGTTGAACGCCAACTTCGGGGCCAAAATGGAGGTTGCTTATCGAAAAGACCAGGGATTTTGCAAGGGCCAGCATTTCATGACGATGAAATTCAGAGTGCGCTTCCTCCCCAAGCGCTTCAATCAAGAGCAGCGATTTATGCAACGGTAATGGACTGATAGAATTGGCAAGCAACAGCGACATAGATTCATCCGGCAGTGTTCTGAGCGCATTGCCATTTTGAGAAGTGATTGCTCCGTTTACACTTTGTGCGATCTGACGAGCATGTTCTTTCAGTTTTGAGGGATCAATATTCCAGTCTGACTTGACATCGCTGGCAAAATAAGCCACTGGATTTGCTTCAATGCCAACACTGTTTATACCACAAAGTTTTGCTTCGACTATGGTAGTACCTGTGCCGCAAAAGGGATCAAGCACCGTAGCTCCATCGTTCAATCCAAAGCGCTCCAGGTATTGGCGAACAAGATGCGGGGGAAAGGAGAGTACGAAACGGTACCAGTCATGAAAGCCTCTATCACGATGTGATATCTTGTTTGCAGTGCTGTTAACCAATGTACCATTCGGTATGGCGAAATCAGGAAAGAGCGCTGTCTGCCGGGAAAATTGATCTGTTTTGATGAGCACACTCATATAACCACAATTTCCTTGTCGATTTCAGATTTCAGCTCCAAAATGATTGACCGATCCAACCAACGACCAATGCAAAGAATAGATCGGCTCAACGATAATCCATGTAAAAAATACGAATAAAAAACGACTCCACTTCAGAAATCAATAAATGTTCTCACCTCACAGCAGCCGGTCGAGGACGGCGACGATGCGGGGGGCGGAGGCGCCGTCCCATTTTTCGGGGATTTTGGAGCGGCTCGTTATATGCTGGTGAGAACCGGGGTGGAGAATGTCGTGAATGCGGTTTTTGATATCCTCCTCATCAAGACCGACAAGCACGTTGGTGCCGATCTCGATGGTGGATGGGCGCGCTGAAGTATCCATCATGGTAAGACAGGGGACATTCATCACCGTTGCTTCGGCCTGAAGCTCTTCAGTGTCGGTAAGCAGAAGCATCGAGTCGCGAAGCAGGGTAAGGAGGCCGGCATGGGATGGCGGCTCAATCAGCTTCAGATTCTCTATAGCGATGAATTCCGCATCAAGCAGATGCTCTTTAAGCAGGGCGTCAAATCCGGCAATACGCGGCATGACCACCGTTATGTTGGAGGCAAGTTCCGTCAGCACCCGAAGCAGCATTCCGATATGCTCTTTACCGGCGGAAAAAACGCCCTCTCCGATGAGCATCAGTGCATATTTCTTCGGTTTTATCCCTTTAACCGGAACAGTGCTCTCCTTGTTTGCCTGCTCCATAAGGCGAACAAGGGAGTCGATTGAAAGGTTGCCGGAATAGAAAACCTTTTCATCGGCAACGCCCTCATTGATGAGATTGTACTCACCGCTGTGTTCGCTGACAAAGTGGAACTCGGCCATGGCGTCAATAACAACCCGGTTGACCTCTTCGGCATCAGAGCGTTCATAGCTTCGCAATCCCGCATCAACTGCGGCTGCCTGCATGCCAAGCTTGGCTGCGGTCACCGCAGCACCGAGAGCTACATTATCGCTGCCGCAGACCAGCACGAGATCGGGTTTTTCACTGAGAAGAATGGCCTCCATTCCGGTCATAACGGAGGCAAGCTGATGAACCGCAGAACCTTCGGGCAGGTAAATGGTCCGGACGTCGTCACCGATCCCAAAACATGACGCCAGGTCGCTGCTGAGCGGCCTGGCACCTTTTGCAGAAACAAGAAGGGCTACCGGCTGGTAGGCTCCGTTTTTTTTCAGGGCATCATAGAGCGGTGCAAGCGAGAGTATGCCGGGCCTGCTTCCGGCGGCAAGGAGTAATTTTTTCACAGTAAAAACAAAGCTTTGTTACATTAGAGAGCAAGGCACAACATAACCATCAGATCTCCATGCGAAAATTTATTCCGGTCAGCATATTGTTCGCCTGCATCATGCTTGCGCAAACAGTAGTGCTTCCGGTTCTGCACCATAATACACTCAGGGCGGAAAAAAAGAAAATTATTCTCGAGCATGCCGATACCATTGAGGGCGGAGAGAGTAAAGGGGGCAGCTTCCGTTCGGTCATTGGCAATGTACGCTTCCTGCACGACAACATAACCCTCAAATGCGACCGGGCCACCAATTACGAAGCAGAAAACAGGATCGTTCTTACCGGCAACGTCTACATTACCGACAACGCTTACGAGATTTACAGCGACAGCGGTGTCTACTGGCCTGACAGAGAGACCGGCGAACTGAGCGGCAACGTCCGGAGCCGGATGCTCAACAGCTCACTTGCAGCAAAAGCCCGTAAAGCAGTCGTCAACAAAGGCACCAGCCAGATCTGGCTTTACGATGACGCCATAGCCTGGCATGATCGCAAGCAGATCAGTGGCGACATTATCCTATTGCATCTCAAGGAGGCAACGTCAAGTGCAAAGCGTCGTCATATTGATGAGATGCAGGTGCAGGGAGGTGCCTTTTTTGCATCCCTTGACACCATCTCCCTTTCTCCACAGGTTTATGACCAGCTTGGAAGCAGAAAAATGGTTATCCGGCTGAACGACAACTCAAAAATAACCGGCATAACCGCCACCACCGAAGCCGAAAGTCTCTATCATCTCTATGACGAAACGCGCAAACCCTACGGAATCCACTACTCAAGCGGCAATGTGATACGGATGCTCTTCACTGACGGCATACTGAAGCAGGTCCGGGTAATCGGCAATGTTGAAGGGAAGCAATACCCCGAGCGGCTCCGGGGTGACAAAAGCATCAACCTCTCAAAGTTTGTCTGGCGGGAGAGTGAAAATCCGTTTACATCAGGAAAAGAGAAAAGCCTTCCGGGGAAGGCTTTTCAATAATCTGATCTTCAGGGAATAAGGCGGCCATGAAGGCTATTTTGCCAATGGGCAGGAGCCGGATGAACAGGAGCCGGTCGAGCAGGGTGATGGAGCCGGAACTGGCTTGCTGGCGTTATAGTCGGTTTTGTAAAAGCCGGAACCCTTAAGCACAAATCCGCCATCGGCGGTGATAACGCGCTCAAAGGTCTCCTTTTCGCATTTCGGGCAGATGGTCAGCGAGGCATCACTCATTTTCTGGACTATTTCAAGTTCATTGCCGCAACTTGAACAGCGATATTGATAGGTTGGCATAAGGTAATTTCACTCCTTGATTTATTCGTGTTCTGACTATTATGAGATAGGTAAGTCCCCGTTTTTTTCGGGGTAGATCCATGTAAAAAAGTGCTTCCGCCCTGTTCAGGCAGGGCTAATGTATATACTGATAATTGCGAAAATAAAAAAGCTGAAGCCGTGATCGTCAAAACCAGAGCCGTGATTCTTCGGGAGGTCAAATACCGCGACCAGTCGAAGATCTGCGCCCTCTATACCCGCGAATTCGGTAAAATTTCCGTCATCATCAAAGGGGCACGCAATCCTAAAAACAAGCTATCGGGGCTCTTCAGTGCCGGAAATGTGGTTGACGTGGTGCTCTATAAAAAACAGAGCCGGGATATTCAGCTTGTCAGTGATGGTAACCTTGTTTTAAGTCCGATGGTTCCCGATCCGGATATGGAGCGCTTTGCCGTACTCTACCAGATTATTGATCTTATCCGCACAGGCACGGAGAGCGACGAGAAAAACCTCCCACTCTTCACCCTGCTTGCCGGAACCCTCCAGCAGCTCTACCGTAGCGGTGTCAATTTCCGTCAGCTCCATGCATGGTTCCTGCTCCGGCTTGTCTCCCTGATGGGATTTCAGCCCTTGTTGAGTAACTGTGTCTTCAGCGGTGAGGATCTGACGACGGCAATCAGGGAGATGAAGCTGACGGAGCTCTATTTTGTCATGAACCCCGGCGGGCTTGCCCTGCCTGCAGCCGCCATCCAGAGCAGCTTAAAAAAGCGGCTGATTCCGGTCCGTCTGGCCATGCAGCTCAATGAGCTTGCCTCTGCCCGCCATCCCGCAGGTGACACCTTCATCTCTTCACCGGAAGATATCGATACCCTCTGCTCGCTGCTGCAGGAGTATTGCGCGCTGCATATGGAGCACTCCCGGGCGCGCAAAAACATCTCAATCGTTGAACAAATCCTGGTTAAATAGTGCATCCCGAGCCGGTATCCGTGGTTTTGGGGTTTTATATCTGCCGGACTATTTCTATCTTAAGAGTCATTTTATTACTCTCATAACCTCTTGTTCAATCCTAAACAGATCTGTCCAACATGCCTCAACTAACCAAATCAGCTGAACTCTTTGAAAAAGCAAAGAAGTTTATTCCCGGCGGCGTAAACTCTCCGGTACGGGCATTCAAATCCGTTGGCGGAACACCGATCTACATGGCTAAAGGCTCAGGCGCATACCTGACCGATGTTGACGGTAACACCTATCTTGACTATGTCGGATCGTGGGGCCCCTTCATTCTCGGCAGCATGCACCCGAGAATCACCGCCGCACTTGAATATACCCTGAAAAACATCGGCACCAGCTTCGGCACACCGATCGAGATGGAGATTGAAATTGCCGAACTGCTCTGCAAGATCGTTCCTTCACTTGAAATGGTTCGCATGGTCAACAGCGGAACCGAGGCAACCATGTCGGCCGTACGCCTTGCAAGAGGCTACACCGGACGCGATAAAATCATCAAATTTGAAGGGTGTTACCACGGTCACGGCGACAGCTTCCTCATCAAGGCAGGTTCAGGTGCCCTTACGCTCGGCGCTCCCGACAGCCCCGGTGTCACCAAAGGCACAGCGCAGGATACCCTCAATGCAACCTACAACGATATCGAGTCGGTAAAACTGCTCGTTAACGAGAACAAGGGCAATATTGCCGCCATCATCATTGAGCCTGTGGCTGGCAACACCGGTGTTATTCCGGCAAAACCCGGCTTTCTTGCTGATCTTCGCACGCTCTGCGACCAGGAAGGAATCGTACTGATTTTCGACGAAGTGATGTGCGGCTTCCGTGTAGCACTCGGCGGTGCTCAAAGCCTCTACGGCGTTACGCCTGATCTCACCACCATGGGCAAGATCATCGGCGGAGGCCTTCCTGTCGGCGCATTCGGCGGCAAGCGCAAGCTGATGGAGCGTATTGCTCCCCTCGGCGACGTCTATCAGGCAGGTACCCTTTCAGGCAACCCGCTGGCACTGACCGCAGGTCTTGAAACCCTGAAAATTCTTATGGAAGAGAATCCCTATCCGGAACTCGAAAGAAAGGCGCAGATCATTGAAGCCGGCTTCAGCGACAACCTGAAGAAACTCGGTCTGAACTATGTGCAGAACCGTGTAGGATCAATGTCCTGCCTCTTCTTTACCGAAACACCGGTAGTCAGCTATGCAAGTGCCATCACGGCCGACACCAAAAAGCACGGAAAGTACTTCCACTCCCTGCTTGATCAGGGCATCTACACCGCGCCTTCACAGTTTGAGGCGATGTTCATCAGTTCGGTTCACACCGACGCCGATCTGGAAAAGACCATCAAGGCAAACTACAATGCGCTTGTCGAGTCCCAGAAGTAACCCGTTCCGTCAACAGAAAGAACAAAAAAAGGGAGGCCTCACGGCTTCCCTTTTTTTGTTACAGGCAATTCGGTCTCTCCCGGCAGTTATTGCTCCTCGTTATTCAATAATCCCGGATTGCACCTGCTCGCGGGTAACCATGACCCTTCCTGAGGCATCGCGCACCATCTGTTCGACCTTCGGCAGAAAGCTCTCTATCATTTCCGGAAAGTCAACTATTTCGATAACCATAGGCAGGTTGGTACCGAACTCCATGATTTTGGAGGTCTTGATAAGCATGTCGTGACCGTAGGAGAGCACGCCTTTCAAAGCCGTTGCTCCGGCAAGACCATGCAGACGGGCTTCGCGCACAATCTCTTCATAGAGCGGATTGTGACCGAAACGAACCTGTTCACCGACAAAGATGCGCAGCAGTTCTGAATTGTGAAATTCCATAATTGACTCCTTTATGACCAGATTTTTGCAAAAAGCATTCCCGAGTAAAGTGCAATGAGACCTCCGGCGATGCTGCCGAAAAGGTAGAGCCCGGCGAAGAAGAGCTGACCATCCTTCATCAGCGATGCATGCTCATACATATAGGCGGAAAAGGTGGTAAAGCCTCCGCAGAAGCCTGTCACCATAAAGAGCCGTGCTTCAGGAGAGACCAGGGTGGTCGAAACTGCAAGCTCGCTCAACAATCCGATAAGAAAACTGCCGAGCATGTTGACCGCAAAGGTTGAAAAGGGAAAGCCCGGAGCAAGCGGAAGAAAGAGCAGCGCCACCCCGTAGCGGGCCACAGAGCCGAGAAACCCGCCCGCACCAACCAGTGCAACTGCTCCAAAATGCTTCATCACGCTTCTATTTGATTCCGACCACCGCCCAACACAGCAATCAACGCTCGCAGCAGATTTTTAACGGGGTCCATAATTTTAGCGGTCATCGCCTGTCTGCCTCCCCTCAATCCTCTTGTGCGCACAACACATCTCATCAAGAATGCCGAGCAGGGTATTGAAAATACCGAGAGCGATGATCGTCGGTGCCCAGAGTCCGATAAATATAGCAATCAGCTCATGGTTAACCCCTGTGCCGAAAATAAAGATGTAAATCGAGAGCAGTATCGAAAGCGTTGCAGTCAGAAAATAGTAGAGCGGCTTCATACTGATGGTTTGATTAAGTGAGCGGTAGTTTATAAAAGGTAATAATAATCAGACGAGGAAAAAACCTCAAGGCGGCATCGGCCTTACTCAACATCAATCTGCACCTCGTTGCGGCGAAGGAACGGAATGGCCCATGGAGGATCGTAGCTTGCCGCCCTGGGAGAAGAGAGTGACCGGAACCCTCTCTTCCCGAGCCATACCGTCAGCTTTTCGGCATAGCTCCGGAGATTGCTTTCGGAATGGAGTCCTGAATAACTGATGACCGCAACCTTTTTTGCTCCGACCTTACGAAAGGTTACGGACGGGTCAAGAGGCTCGGGTAGTGAAGCAAGGGTTGATCCTTCAGGCATCACAAACGACATCACCCAGGAGTTCCCCTGCTTCTGCTGCAGCACCGGAGCGGTCATGGAGAGTTTCTCCGAAGCAGGCTCCTGAAACACGGGAGCAGTCATGGAAAGCTTCTGTTTTGAGCGGTTCTTGCCGAAAATATAGCCCGCAAGCCGGCTGAAGGCCTGACCGCTCGACTGGCCGTACCCTCCATCAACAACCGTTTCAGCCAGAACCATCCCGCCATACTGCCTGATTTCGATCTCCCCCTCTTTCTCCAGCACCGTAAACGGTGGCTCGGCTGATTCCCGCTTGCCCAGTACCGAACAGCCTGCAAGCAGCAGACTTGTCATCAGCAACAGTGACCATGCACCCATAAGAACCTCCCTTCTGTTGAATTGTTGAACAAAACGATCTTATAAATGGAACACACGCAAGAGCAAAAAGGTTTAGCTGTCAGGAGTATGCCTGATCATAAGCGGGTACGCCCGCTATGATAAAAATAGCCGGTATAGTTATATCTTTGATTGATACGTCACCATTATGCAATCCTACTCCACTCTGCTCATGAGCTTTACACTTAAAAAAAGAGTGATCGCCATCGATTACGGCACCAAGCGAATCGGTGTGGCAAAAAGCGACCCGCTCCAGCTCTTCGCCCAGCCTGTCGGCACCGTCGATCGGGCCGGACTTTCCGGAATGCTTGAAGAGATGCTCCGCAGTGACGAGATCGGCAGGGTAATCATCGGTTATCCACTGAGTGGAAACGGCGAAACAAACGCCATGACCGGCGTTATTGACCGCTTTATAGAAGAGCTGCTCGTGGAGTTCCCCCAACTGATAATTGAACGGGTCGATGAACACCACTCATCAAAAGATGCCCGCAAGATCCTTGCAGCTTCCGGTAAATCAAGAAAAGTGCGACAGGAAAAGGGGAGAATCGACAGTGCCGCCGCATGTGTACTGCTTACCGAGTATCTGGAGTCCCGCAACCGGTAGAGATTCTGCTCCAATCCTGACGAAAGGATCGGAAAAGCAGGAGTTTTTCATTTAGCTTTTCGGCACTGCTTCTTTATCTTTAGGGCATAGAACTCTTGTCGACACTCTTACCCATAACCATTCATGAGTACATCTGAACTGCTTGACACCTTCAAATCAACCGGGGCTCTGCTTGACGGTCATTTCAGGCTGACTTCAGGACGGCACAGCAATACCTATTTTCAGTGCGCAAAGGTATTGCAGCACCCACAACACCTCGAAGCGGTTTGCAGCCTGATCGCCGGGAATTTCAGCGGCAAGGGAGTCGAAACCGTCATATCCCCGGCTATTGGAGGAATCGTGGTCGGAACAGAGGTGGGGCGCCAGCTCGGAGTAAAAACCATTTTCGCTGAACGCAAGGATGGCGTGATGACCATTCGACGCGGATTCACGCTCGGGCCGGATGAACGGGTGGTGGTGATTGAGGATGTTATCACCACAGGAGGGTCGGTCGCCGAGGTGATCGCGCTTGTCAAGGCGGCCGGAGCAACACTGGTCGGAGTCGGATCGGTGGTTGACCGCAGCAATGGCCGCGTAAGGCTTGCTGACGAACAGTTTTCAGTGCTTTCAATGGAAGTGATCAGCTTCACCCCTGAGGAGTGCCCTCTCTGCAGACAGAATGTGCCGATTGATGCCCCCGGAAGCCGGGCAAACAAGCAAAACTAACGGCATGACCGAGCAGCCACCTATCAGAACTATCTCGTTTATCGGTCTCGGGTTGATCGGCATGTCGCTCTTGCGGGCAATAAAGCTTTCGCCGCTTTCCCGTGAGAGTAAAATCTTTTTTCAGGGATTTGACCCATGCTTCACCGATAGTGACCGCACCACGGTTGAAGCACTCGGTCTTGACCGGTTTACCGCAGAGAAGTCGCTACTCTACAGCGCCGACCTGATAATCCTCTCGGCTCCGGTCGAGATCAACATTGCCCTGCTGGAGGAGATCAAACAGCTTGCGCCTCCCTCAACACTGGTCAGCGATGTATCAAGCACAAAGTCGCTGATCGCCCGTAAAGCCAGGGAGCTTGAGCTGAACTTTATCGGTATGCACCCGATGGCCGGCAAGGAGCAGCAGGGATATCGTGAAAGCCACGAGGAGTTGCTGCATGGCCGACGCGTGATCCTTTGTGACGACAAGGGTGTACTCGAAGAGCCGAAAGGGAGATTCCTCATTGCACTGCTTGAGTCGGCAGGATGCACAACACTCTCGATGAACGCCGAAGAACATGATCTCGTGGTTGCAAAAACAAGCCATCTGCCCCAACTGCTATCGACCCTCCTTATGAATCACTGCGGCGATTCGATCAGCAAAACCGGACCGGGCTTTGCGACCCTTGCCCGGCTTGCAGGAAGTCCATGGCAGATCTGGCGGGACATTATTGCAACCAACTGTGACAACATTGCTGCGGAGCTTGACCGGTTTGCCGTCGAACTTACGGCCCTGTCAGAGGAAGTACGCTCTCTCAACCTTGAACAGCTTGAATCGCGCTTCGATGAAGCCAACCGGCTTTATCAAACCCTTAAAGAGATGAACCGCTCATGAAATTTGCGATTGTTGTCAATGTTTCAAGGGAGAACGCACTTGATCTCGCCAGAGAGCTTGCCCTCTGGCTCGATAAACGGGATGTCGAGTATGTTTTCGAAACCCTTTCAGCCGAAAAGCTGCATATAGCACGATCAGCGCCGATTGAGGAGCTGAACCGGCAGTGCGATGCATTCATCTCGCTGGGAGGTGATGGCACACTGCTCTTCGCATCCCACTACGCCATGACCAAACCGGTTATCGGCGTCAATGTCGGCTATCTCGGTTTTTTAACGGAGTTCACCCAGGCTGAAATGTTTTCGGCAATAGAAAAGGTTCTGAACAACACCTATACGATCCATAACCGCTCACAGCTTGAAGCCTCTCTTTCAATCGACGGGAATGTACAACAGTTACGGGCTTTGAATGATGTGGTGATTGAAAAGGGAGCCTATCCCCGCATTCCGACCTTTGTCATAAAGCTGGACGGGGAGCTGCTCAGCTCCTACCGCGCTGATGGCATCATCATTGCCACCTCAACCGGCTCAACAGCTTACTCCATGTCTGCCGGTGGACCGATCATCGCCCCGAAATCGAGTGTCTTTGTCATCACACCGATCTGCCCGCACATGCTGACCGTCCGGCCGATTGTTATCAGTGACGAAAAGATAATCGAAGTCTCTGTTGATGCTCCTGACGGGGAGTTTCCGCTCAACTGCGACGGCCATCTGGTCAGAATGCTTGACCCCCGCAAAGTGGTCACGATAAGAAAATCGCCGGAACCGGTCCATCTCGTCGCCAATGAAAAACGGGATTACTGCGAGATCCTGCGGACCAAACTGCTCTGGGGACGCGAGCATAATTTCGGCCTCTGAGCGGGCACTTCTCACCTTCAATCCATTCGGGGCAACAGATCTTTATGCGGGTACCTTTATTTATTGTCGTGAGCGGTTTGAGTGCGAGACGGACGGAGCGCAGAAACCGGAGTGTACACGCAGTCCATGAGGATTTCGAGCACCACCCAACGAAGCAATCGAATCGCAGAACAAATAAATAGAGGCACCCATGGGAATCAATATCAGTGCCGGCACTCTCCACCAGTTCCTCGGCATTCCTGCTGAAACTCCGCTCAGCATTGAGGGGATGTGCCGCAAAATCAGGCCGGTCATCTACCCCGCACCTTTGCTCCCGGTTCGCCTTGAACAGTTCTGCCTTGCACTGGTTTCGGCTATGAACTCACTGGAGATCACCGTACTCTCTGAAGAGGAGGCCTCGGGCAGTGACGGCCGGTTCCTCCCCGGTACGGTTGTCTTTGCTCCGGGCTCTTTTACCGACGATATGCTCGCAATCAACCGGGTTTCAACGCTCTACAACAATATCATTGTCGGCATCTACGACGAACCGCCGCCGCTCACCACCGAGGCCCTCCCGCAGGAGCGACTTGACGCAATAGTCGGCAGGCTTGCCCGCGACATGGTGCATATCCTGATCTTTGTCACCGACCGTTCATGGACCATCTGCACCATGAACGGGGGTGTCGTAACCTTCAACACCCCGCTTCCTGCGGTGGAGGATGTCCGCTGCACGCTGGTGCCGAAACTTACGGCTCAGGTTGTTCCTCCAAGGCCGGAGGATCTTGATATGAAACCTGGCGCTCTCCAGACCGATACGCCGCTGTTTCGGACTGTGGGCAAGGATTTTGCAGAGTGCAGCAGACTGTGGCGCGATAACCACTGCCTGCTCACCCACACCTCCACCGCCGGGCTTGCATACCGAAGCGATTTTTACAAGCGGATCGTTGCCCGCTATCTCGACCAGCGCAGCGGTATGAGCTACGGATTCTTTGCCCGGCAGCTCCCTGTTGCGGTGCAGCCGGCAATCCTCTGCAGTGATGAAACAGGTAGTGAGGAGCGTGAAATGGAGCACGAGGGCACGGTGCGGATCGTGGCCGCAGGTAAAACCTTCCTTGTGCCGGTTCCGGAGGTGAGCGTTATCACAACCCGATCCGGATGCCGGAAGCATCATCTTGACCCTCAGCATGATCTGGTGGAAATCGGTATAAGCGGAGGCAGAGCATGGCTGAAGACCCCTGCTGGTGTTTCACCTTCGGGAGGTGCCAAGCCGTCGTTCGACACCTTGACTATTCTGGCCCACGCACTGGGAAATGCCATAACAGCAAGCATCCTCATGAGACTCAGGCCGGATGAGCTCTTCCCCGCTCATCTTGGCCGCTACGGGGCATCCATGACCCACTGGCATGACTACCCGGATATGGAGATGCTTCCGGAAGGGTACTATCTGCATGGTGCGGAGAATCCTCCTGTCTCCTGCTCTACGCCGCAATCAGCAGCCTACAGTCTGCTGGGGAAGATAGAGGCCCTTGAGCAGGCACTTGAAAAGGGAGCAGAGTACCGGGGAGATGTGCACATTGAACCAAATCACGGCACCAATATAGTCGGACTGCTCACTCTGGCGGAAACCGCCGCGATCCTCAACCCGGAAGCAGTTGCCGAAATCCGGTAAGATCGCTCCCGCCGCCCGTTGTCATTTCGACCATTCCACATTTTTATCTCACCCTCCCCATGTCATCCCGACTGAAAGGATAGATCTCTTCTTCCGGATCTGTTCCAATCAGATTCCTCTCTTCGTTCGGAATGACAACCGCCATCCAGCCACTCAGCTCTCCGTTTCACTCTCCTCCTGAGGCTGCTCGGTGTAGATCCACTTTCCCTGCTGGGCGAGAATCAGTTCGATAATTTCCCGCAAACACCCATTACCGCCTTCATAACCGGCAATGTAGCCGACACGGTTTCTGAGATAATCAGCCCCGTCAATCGGTGTAACGGGCAGGCCGGCTTTTGCAAGTACGGCAATATCGCCGATATCGTCACCGATGTATGCACACTCCTCGTCAGTGAGCCCGTGAGCATCACGGAAACTCTCGTAGGCCTTCAAAAGATCCCCGGAATTGAGCGAGAGATCGCTTACACCAAGATTTTCGAGCAGGGGCCGATACGCTTCGGCATCCCGCCCGGAGATGACGGCAATCATCAACCCCTGTTTCAATCCCTCCCTGATAGCCACGGCATCTCTTACCGAAATCGAGCAGAGCTCACCTCCCCGGCTGTCAAAGGTGATCCTTCCGCCGTTGAGGACTCCGTCAACCGGAAAAACAACTGCCCGGACAATTTTGAGTGCCTGCTCTATACGTGTTGATGGATCGGCCTGTGAAGGCTGCATCCCGAAATATTGAAAACCGGCCACAGGTATAGTGGTTTAGAGTGAATGAAGCGACTGCACACACCGGTAAAGATGGAGCAGTTGTTTGACAATAGTTCCGAATTCATCAAGAGCAACCTGTGTGGCTGCATCCGACAGTGCATTCGATGGATCGGGATGAACCTCGAAGAAGAGACCGTTCACCCCCGCTGCGACCGCCGCCCGTGCAAGAGGCATCATATACTGGCGCTCTCCGCCCGAAACACCATTGCCCGCGCCTGGAAGCTGAAGGCTGTGCGTTGCGTCATAGATAACAGGGTATCCTGATTCAGCCATTTTGGCCAGACCACGGAAATCAACTACAAGATTGTGATAGCCGAAACTTGATCCCCGTTCGGTCAGCATGACCCTCTGGTTACCCGTCCCGGCCACCTTGGCAGCGGCAAGTGCCATATCTTCCGGGGCCATAAACTGCCCCTTCTTGATGTTGACGGCAAGCCCGCTCTCTCCGGCAGCAACAAGAAGTTCGGTCTGACGGCAGAGAAAGGCCGGTATCTGCAGCACATCAACATAGCGGGAGGCAAGCGCTACATCCCTGGTTTCATGTACATCGGTCACTACCGGCATCCGGTAGGTAGTGCGGATTTCGTCAAGTATTTCAAGCGCCTCTACATCACCGATACCGGAGAAAGAGGAGCCGGAAGTGCGGTTTGCCTTGCGGTAGGAGCCCTTGAAAATAAAACCTACCCCTTCCGCTCTGCTGATGCGCTGAAGCTCTTCGGCTGTTTTTACCGCCATTGCCCTGTTTTCGATCAGACAGGGTCCGGCAATAATGAGCGGAGCTGAGGTATCCGGAATGGAGAGTGAACCGATCGAGAACTTTTGCACGTTGTTACCCGTTATACTTTTATGGCTTAAAGCTCTATGCCTCTTGTGACTTTGATAATTTAAGCCTTAAATTTACAACAATATTTCTTATTCACAGTCCGTAATCAAATACCGGAAAACTATGGGCATCGCTGATACAAAACAACGACTGGAGGAGATTGAAAAACAGCTCGCAAACCTTATCGAGGAGCAGACCGTCATCAAGGCCCGGTGGGATAGCGAAAAAGAGCTGATACAGTCCTCCCGCACCCTTAAATCGCAGATAGAAGAGCTCCGGGTTCAGGCCGAGGAGTTTGAGCGTCAGGGCGATTATGGCAAGGTTGCAGAGATACGCTATGGAAAAATCGCACAGATTGAACACGATCTTGAAGAGAACCGCCTGAAAATTGAAGAGAAGAAGGCCGGAGGCGACCTGATCATGAAAGAGGAGATTGATGCGGAGGATATAGCCGATATTGTCTCCAAATGGACAGGAATACCGGTCAGCAAGATGCTGCAGGGTGAGCGCCAGAAGCTGCTCCTGATTGAACAGGAGCTGCATAAACGGGTGATCGGGCAGGAGGATGCCGTCACGGCGGTCAGTGAGGCGGTAAAACGCTCCAGGGCGGGGATGGGGGACGAGAAGCGCCCTATCGGCTCCTTTATCTTTCTCGGGCCGACCGGTGTCGGCAAAACCGAGCTTGCCCGTGCTCTTGCCGACTATCTCTTTGATGATGAGGACTCCATGATACGCATCGACATGAGCGAATATATGGAGTCCCACACCGTAAGCCGGCTGGTCGGAGCACCTCCCGGCTATGTGGGTTATGAGGAGGGCGGGCAGCTTACCGAAGCAGTACGGCGCAAACCATTTTCCGTTGTGCTGCTTGACGAGATAGAGAAATCGCACCCGGACGTCTTCAACATCCTCCTGCAGATACTTGACGATGGACGCCTGACCGACAGCAAGGGACATACGGTGAACTTCAAGAACACCATCATCATCATGACCAGTAATATCGGCGCACAGATGATCCAGGCCGAGATGGGAAAACTCGATGGTGTAAACCGTGAGGCTCTGCTTTCGGGCCTCCAGGAGAAGCTCTTCCAGCTGCTGAAACAGCAGGTGAAACCGGAGTTTCTCAACCGTATTGACGAGATCATCCTCTTCACGCCGCTCACACGCGAAGAGCTGAAAAAAATTGTGCACATACAGTTCGACCGTATCAAAGAGACCGCAATGCGCCAGCGCATCAAACTGACCATCACCGATGGTGCCCTTGAATGGATTGCCAATGCGGGATTTGACCCGGCATTCGGCGCCCGGCCTCTCAAACGGGTGATGCAGCGCAAGATCACCAACAGGGTTTCGGAACTTATTCTCTCCGGAGCGGTAGAGGAGGGTGATGAGGTTGCCGTTGATCTCGCCGGAGGAGAGCTGACCATCACCGGTAAAAAAGCAGGATAAAAAGATACATTGAGTTGCCGGGGCCTTACTTGCATGGTGAAGCAGGCCCCGTAAGATGAACAAAAAACCCGTTAACGCCCTTGCTGCAACACCGACATTCATGAAAAAAATCTTTCTGACGGTTGCAGCGCTCTTCCTGCTGCTTACCTCCTCCTTTACGGCATTCGCTTCCGAAAGACCGGACAGCCTTGCCATAAAAATCGGCCAGATGGTGATGATCGGCTTCAGGGGGCTCTCGGTGGCAGAATCTCCCGACATTGCTGAAGATATCCTTGAACGCCGGATCGGCGGTATTGTACTCTTTGACTATGACGTTCCACTGCACGCACCATCCAGAAACATCAGCAGCCCTGAACAGCTCTCGCTCCTGACGCTTGAACTGCAAAAGCTCTCAGCCATCCCCCTCCTGATCGGTATTGACCAGGAGGGAGGAAGGGTCAACCGCCTCAAGGCGAAGTTCGGATTTCCCCCGAGCGTTTCGGCTGAGCATCTCGGAACCCTCAACAATCCCGACAGCACAACCACCGCTGCCGCCCTGACGGCCCGGACATTGCAGGCAATGCATATCGGGCTGAATTTTGCCCCGGTAGCTGATCTGAATGTTAATCCGGACAATCCGGTTATCGGAAAGCTCGGGCGAAGCTTTTCGGGGGATCCAGAAATTGCCGTCCCGAATATCCGGCTGACGGTCAAAACCTTCAACCGCGAGGGTATCATTGCCACCCTGAAGCATTTTCCTGGGCACGGCAGTTCAACGACCGATACGCACAAGGATTTTACCGATATAACGAACAGCTGGTCCGAAAAAGAGCTTGAGCCCTACCGCGCCATGATTGCGTCCGGTTACCGCGACGCAATCATGACCGCACATGTGTTCAACGCAAAACTTGATCCGATTTATCCGGCAACGCTTTCAAAATCAACCATCACCGCTCTTCTCCGCAAAAAGCTCGGATTCAGGGGTGTGGTTATCAGCGACGATATGCAGATGAAGGCCATCGCAGACCGTTACGGGCTTGAAGAGGCCATCCGGCTGGCCATTGATGCCGGTGTGGACGTTCTGCTCTTCGGCAACAACACCTCATGGGACCCTGCAATTGCCACGAAGGCAACGGAAATTATCCGATCCCTTGTAGAGAAAAGAGTGGTAACACCCAGACGTATCGACCTGTCGTACCGGAGAGTCATAGAGCTTAAAAAACAGTACCTCAAACCCCGCACATGAAAACCATCTGCCTTGTCCGTCATGCAAAATCAAACTGGGCGGATGCTCAGACAGGCGATTTTGACCGGTCTCTGAACAGTCGGGGAGAGCACACCGCTTCACTCATGGCCGCAATGCTGAAGGCAATGGGAGTAGCCGCCGATCTTGTCATCTCCAGTCCGGCAAACAGGGCTATCTCTACAGCAGAGCTCTTCTGTGAAATCCTTGATTACCCGAAGGAGAAGATCGTCAGGCGAATGGAGATCTACGAGGGAAGGGCCGACCAGATTCTTGCCATCATACAGGAGATGGCCGAAAGTATCGAAACAGCCGTGATCTTCGGGCACAATCCGACCATTACGGAGTTTGCAAACCTGCTTTCAGCTGCTCACATGGAGAGTATGGAGACCTGCGGCATGGTAAGGATCGATCTGGAGATCGCGATGTGGAAGGATGCGGCTTACGGCAAGGGGAAAAAGGTCTGGTATGAGTACCCGAAGCGTAAAACCGATTAATCCCGTTCCGATTTGGGATCACGGGTCATGAGCTCAAAAATCGCCTGCCGGGCAGGCTTGCGTTCAAAGAGCATCTCATAGACCGCCTGGGTAATAGGCATTTCAACTCCGAGTCTGCTGCTGAGCTCATAAACCGCTCTTGAGCTGTGCACACCCTCTGCAACCATATTCATCTGGCTGATAATATCATCAAGTGTGCGACCCCGGCCTATCTCTTCGCCGACATAACGGTTTCTGCTGTGGCGTGATAGGCAGGTAACAACGAGATCGCCGATTCCCGAAAGTCCGGAGAGGGTGACTGGATCCCCTCCAAGCCGTATGCAGAGCCTTGAGATTTCGGCAAGACCTCTCGTGATAATGGCCGCCTTTGCGTTATCTCCATACCCGATGCCATCGGAGATACCGGCAGCAATCGCAATGATGTTCTTGACTGAACCGGCGGTTTCAACCCCTATGATATCGTTATTGACATAGACGCGGAACATGTTGGTACGAAAGATCTCCTGCACAATCTCTGCCGTCCGGAGCGACGGTGAGGAGGCAACCACGGTCGTGGGCTGCTCTTTTGCTACCTCTTCGGCATGGCTTGGTCCATAGAGCGCTGCAACCTGTTCGGGCTTCAGAGAGGAGAGCACTTCAAGCAGTACTTCCGACATCCGCTTACCCGTTCCAACCTCGATACCCTTGGCAACATTGACCAGAATTTTACCGTCGAGTGACGTCGTACAAAAACCGGTAACCGTCTCCCGCAACGCCTGGGATGGTACGGCCGTAACGATCACTTCGGCCCAGGAGATCAGTTCAGGAAGGAGATCGGCAACATCAAGTGAGTCCGGAAAAGCCACGCCCTTCAGATAGCGTTGATTTTCACGCTCCGCCCTGAGCTTTGCCGAGAATTCCGGCCGGTGCGCCCAGAGGCGGACAGGATAACCTTTCGAAGCAAGAAGTACGGCAAGTGTGGTGCCCCAGCTTCCGGCACCAAGTACAGCAATATTCATCGGATAATCAGGCCGTTATGCACGCCTGCCGAATGTCAGACGGTTCTCCGTACCGGAAAGCAGCCTTCTGATATTGGCCCTGTGCGTGTAAAGAATGGCAAGCGCGACAATAAGACCGAAAATCATAAGGTGATAGTCGAGGCTGTCATGGAAGGAGAGTGGGGATCCGAAAAGCCTGATATAGTAGTCAAGGCCGCCGCCAAGCTCAAAAATATACTTGCGGATGGCAATGATAAGCGGAAAGGCAAGTGCCGCAAGAATGGAGGCTACCGAGACATACCTTGAAACGTAGACGGTCAGCAGAAAAATAGCGACAACGATCAGCATGCTTACCGGTGCAATGCCGATCAGCATCCCTGCGGCAGTGCTGACACCCTTGCCACCCTTGAAACCGGCAAAAACCGTAAAGACATGGCCAATAACTGCGCACATCCCGGCCAGAAGCCTGAGCGCAACTTCGTTCATATCGGGAAAATTACCGATCGGGTGCTCCCGGAAAAAAGCAACAACAGAAACTGCGGCAATAACGCCCTTGACAATATCAATGAGCGTAACCGTCAGACCGGCCTTCCAGCCGAGTACACGAAAGGCATTGGTACCCCCGGCATTTCCGCTGCCGAAGTCCCTGACATCGATACCCTTGAGCATCTTTCCCGCCATAATGCTGGTAGGGATGGATCCGATGAGATAGCTCACCGCTAAAATGGCAAGTAAAGTCACCATAAACGTTACTGATTATTGCTGTGTGACAAAAAATAACGCAAAAAATCCCGTCAGGTTCTGGAGACCTGCCCTATAATGTACGAATTTTCCCCCTGAGATTGCAAGACGGCCCGCACATCATCAACCGCATTTTTTTCAACAATCATGACCAGTCCGGCACCGAGATTGAAGGTTCTGCGCATATCCTCCTCGGGAACATGGCCCTCTTTACGGATAATATCAAAAATCACCGGTTCCGGCCATGCGTTCCACTCGACATCAAGCTTCAGACTTTCAGGCACAATACGCATGGTATTACCAAGAAGACCTCCACCGGTAATATGTGACAGCCCCTTGAGTGCGGGTGAACCGAAAAACGGCTCAATCGCCCGGAGATAGGAGCGGTGACCTTTCAGCAGCTCCTCTCCCGCAGAACCGTCAAGACCTGAAAATGTCTGGTGCATCCTTCCGTCAAGCACTTTGCGGGCAAGTGAATAGCCGTTGGTGTGCAGACCGTTGGATGGAAGGGCAAGCAGCACATCACCGGCAGTGATTGACGCACCGTTGATGATTTTTTCATGATCAACAACTCCGACAATAGAGCCTGCGAGATCAAAATCCTCCTCACTGTAGACTCCCGGCATCTCGGCGGTTTCACCGCCGATAAGTGCGCATCCATTCTCCCGGCAGGCCTTGACCATACCGGTAACAACGGCGGCGGCAAGCTCAGGCGTCAGCTTTCCGCAGGCATAGTAGTCGAGAAAAAAGAGCGGTTTTGCTCCACAGACCAGAATATCATTGACACAGTGATTGACAAGGCATGAGCCGACCGTGTCATAGATACCGAGCTCAATGGCAATTTTCAGTTTTGTACCGACCCCGTCAATGCTGCTGACCAGCACCGGTTTTTTATACAGGGAGAAATCGGGCTGAAAAAAACCTCCGAACGCGCCGATATCGGTAATGACCCCGGGAGTAAATGTCTGGCGTACCTGGGGTTTGATCAAACGGACGAACTCTTCACCCGCACTGATATCGACTCCGGCTTTTTTATAATCCATCTGCTACCTCTTTAAATTTTATACATTTAATATCGAGAACGCTTTACGGCGTTCCTGCCGGGGTTTCAAAAATACCGGCATCCTCAGGGCCGGAGAAAAACTCCCTGTGGAGGTTTCTGACCGCCGTAACCACCTCGGACTCCTGAACAACAAACCCGACATTGATCTCTGATGCTCCCTGGGAGATCATCCTGAGATTGACATCTTTCAGCGCATTGAATATCCTGCCGGCGACGCCGCGGGAGAGGCGAAGATTATCGCCAACCACACTGACCGTGGCCACATTGTGCTCGATATCAACTTCGCCGAAGCTGTTCAGATGCTGGATCAGCTCCTCACTGAAACTTTTTTCATCAACGGTGAGCGATACCGAAACCTCACTGGTGGAGATCATCTCCACCGATACACCGAAACGGGCGAAAGCACCGAACAACTCATTCATAAAGCCGTGACGACCGAACATCCGGTTTGAACGCATGTTGATGATACACTGTCCCTTTTTAACCGCAATGGACTTGACAAGACCATCGTAGCTTTTGCCTGAAAGCCGTTCAGGATCATTGGTAATAAGCGTTCCCTTGGCATCCGGATGCCAGGAGTTGAGCACATAGACCGGAATATTTTTCTGCACAGCGGGCGCGATGGTATCGGGATGCAGCACCTTGGCTCCGAGATAGGCAAGCTCCGCGGCTTCGGAAAAGGTCATGACCCGGATGCTCCGTGCTTCGGGCACAAGACGCGGATCGCAGGTCATGACTCCGTCAACATCGGTCCATATCTGTATGGCGTTGTCATTGAGCCAGGATCCGAGCAGGGCGGCTGAAAAGTCGGAACCGCCCCTGCCGAGTGTCGTTGTCCTGCCGTCTTTTGTCGATCCAATATAGCCCTGGGTAATGACCGTGGTGCCCTTTTCAAGGAGCGGTGCGATCATGAGCGAGACATTTGCTTTGCAGAGATCATTGAGCGGGCGGGCAAAACCAAAATTATCATCGGTAATCATCACCTTGCGGACATCGACCCATTCAGCGTTTAATCCCTGATCTTTCATTGCTGCGGCAAACACCGTGGTCGAAAAGAGTTCACCGAAAGAGCAGAACATGTCCCTGGAGCGCTCGGTCAGTTCACCGACTATATCTACACCCTTGACCAGCATTTCAAGGCGGGCGGAAAACTGTTCAACAGAGTCGGCAAGCTCTTTTTTCAACTCATCACTCTTGATCAGCTCGTCAATCAGATTGAGGTGAAAGCTGCGAACCTCTCCGGCAAGACGCTTTGCCTCTTCGAGATCGCTTCGTCCGGCAGCATCGGCAATCTGCACCAGTTTATTGGTTATACCGCTGCATGCACTGAGCACAACAAGAGGCGCCGCCTTCCCTGCTTCCCTGGCAACCAGTGAAATTGCCTGCTGCATCGCACCGGCAGTTCCAACCGAGGTACCTCCGAATTTCATCACCGCCATAACAATTCAAACAAATAGGTTAATCGTGAAAATTTCACTTACATTTCCTCTATGCTTCACGGGAAAGCATCCGCTGTTCCCGAAAAAGAACAACCTTGATAAACTCGACCGGTTACAATGGATTCACGCTCCACATGGCTCAAGTCGTGCCAAAGGCTGCTGCTCCTGGGAACCTTGTCCAGCCTGCTCTTCAGTGCTGTCGGTTGCCAGATCCTTCTGAGAGGGTCAGGAGAGAGTCGGGAGAGCAAATATAGTTTAAAAAAGAGAAAATCGTATATCTCGTGTATGCGGGAAGGAAGAGGCTCACCCGAGATCTGCCGCCTGCCGTTAAAGGTGCCGGAACGATCAATCGACCGGCTCTTTTCATCCCTTGACGACGCCATGGGCACAGCGTATCGTTCAGGAGGATCGACTCCTGACGGATTCGATTGTTCCGGCCTGGTGAGCTATCTCTACAAACAGAACTTCAGGATGCTGCTCCCCAGAACTGCCGGAGAGCAGGCCTTGCTCGGCCCCCTGGTGGAGAAAAAAGAGCTTCGTCCGGGTGATCTTCTGTTTTTCAGTATCGGAGGAGGACGCATCGACCATGTAGGAATCAGTATAGGCAAAAACAGCTTTGCGCATGCAGCAAGGCGCGGCGTCATGGTCAGCAGCCTCACCGAAAGCTACTACCTTCGTCACTATGTCTGTGCAGCCCGGATTATAACGCCGGACTGAGTCTCCTCCACACCTTCACGCGAAACCCTCTTTGCATGGTGAAAATCTCTTATATTGCTCCTCATCATTTCACTCTTTCAAACCACTCCGGCTCTCTTTATGCCCAACACAGGAATACAGAACTATATCGAACTGGCTTTTATAGTAAACCCCTCCCTGCATGAACTCTATATCGGCCTGCTGGCCGCTGAAGGCATAGCGTATTTTCAGGAGGAGGACGAACGGCTTCTGGCCTATCTGCCGGAAGAGGAGTGGACCGATGAGAAAGAGCAGGCAATGATCGCTTTTCTGCAAGAGCGTCTGGGAACTGCTCCTGCCTATACGGCCACCTTTATGGCTGACCGGAACTGGAATGCCGAGTGGGAAGCCAACCTGCAGCCTATCGAGATATCCGACCGCTTTCTGATTGTCCAGAAAAACAAGGATATCAACCCTAAACCCGGTCAGATTGTCATTGAGATCAATCCGAAAATGTCATTCGGAACCGGTTACCATGCCACAACCCGCCTGATGCTTCGTCAGATGGAGCAGCTTGATTTGCAGGACAAGAAAATGATGGATATCGGTACCGGCACCGGAGTACTTGCCATTGCAGCCCGCAAGCTCGGCAACAACCTGACGATCCTTGCGTTCGACAACAGTGCATGGGCGGCGGAAAACGCGATAGAGAATATTGAACAAAACGCTGCTCCGGATATAAAAATCGAGCTTCTTGATGCAGAAGAGGATCTTATCGTGAACCTTCGTGAGGGCTATGACCTGATTCTGGCAAATATCAATAAAAACGTAATTGACCGGATTCTGCCCGCCATAAGAAAGTACTCACCGGAAGCTACGGTCCTGCTCTCCGGTATTCTGGTCTATGACGAACCGTGGCTGAAAAAGCTGCTGAAACGGCTCGGTTATGAGATTGTGCAAACCATCTATGAAGATGAATGGCTCTCAAGCCTTGTGCGCCCACTCTCCCGTTCAACGCTTTAAACTCCCCTGCAGACCAATGAAACGGGTTTCATGCATTGATATCGGCACCAATACAGCCCTCCTGCTTATTGCCGATCTCGTACCGGAAAGCGGCAGCATCATTCCGGTCTGCCACCGACAAACCATTGTACGGCTTGGCAAAAATGTTGACGCAGAAAAGGTCATTGACCGGGATGCTCAGCTTCGGCTGATCTCCTGCCTGAAGGAGTACCGTCAGCTCAGCGATGAACATGGATGCCGTTGCATCATTGCAGCAGGAACAAGCGCCCTGAGAGATGCCGCCAACCGGACGGAGGTGATCCGAGCGGTTAAAGAAGAGACCGGAATTGCAATCAGATGCATCTCCGGTGAGGAGGAGGCTAAACTCACCTTTTTCGGCGCAGTAGCCGGTATGAGCCGGATTCCGGAACCCTTCTCGGTGATCGACATCGGAGGCGGCAGCACGGAGATTTCCATGGGCTCGCTTGAGGGTATAACGGAGAGCGTAAGCCTCGACATCGGATCGGTCAGGCTCACCGAGCGGTTTTTCACCATGCTCCCCCCTCCGGAAAGCGAGTTTGAGCAGGCAGAAGCAGAGATCAGCAACATGCTCACAAAGCGTATCCTCCCCTTTTTTGCTTCACGGGAACAGGTTTTCGGAGTAGCCGGAACCGTGACCACCATTGCCCAGGTCTCTCAGGGAATGAACCACTTTGATGCGCTGAAGGTACACAACTACCCGCTCAGCTACGTCGAGGTTCATGAACTGCTCGAACAGCTCAGGAAAAAAACCAATGAGGAGATCATTGCGCTTGGCATCCCTGAGGGGAGATCTGACGTCATTACCATGGGCACCCTGATCCTGCATCAGTTCATGCGCCTGCTCGGCATCGGCGAAATACGGGTCAGCATTCAGGGGCTGCGTTTCGGCCTTGCGCAGGAGGAGCTTATCCGGCTTCAGCAAAAAATTTGAGGGCGTAGATGACAACAGGCTCTCGCTCTGCGTTCCGGGTAAAAAAGAGGAAAGCCCTCTCGCTCTCCCTGATACTGAACCTTTTTCGCAGCTCCTCCACAGAGAGGGGGAAATCACGCCGCTGAATACTTGCTCCCGTTATATGGTGCCGATCCAGAAATGCCCTGAAGGTTTTCGGTTTCCAGGGGACAGCGTCCAGAACCCGGAAGAGCCTGCCGGGAAAATCCGCAATCAGTTGTTCCCCTGTCAGATAATCGACCGATCCATTCAGAAACTCAAGAGCGTAATTCCGGACAAGCACCGCTGAAAGTCGCGCCTTGATGATTGCCGGGTCCGGCTCGTAGAGAAACACCTTCAGCGAAGAGGCAATGGCCCGGTCGGCATCCGGATCTCCGCAAACCTCAACGACAGCATCCGACCCGGTTGAAAGAGCAACCGCCCTGATCGTCACAGGGCGATCTCTTGCCCCCCGGTCAAGCAGCAACAGCGACTCCTTGCATTCACGGTCAACCGAAACCACCACAATTTCCGAGAGTGCCGGCAAAATCGCTTTCAGGGTGCTCAGCTCAAGCGCCGGAGAGGCCTTGATGCAGACCTTCGCCCCCTTGCGGAGCAGCAGGTCATGGTTGAGAACAACATCGGGACTTGCCGACTCAAGGGTGACAGAACGCCGCCCCTCTTCACGCCGCGCCGGATCGACATAAATCCACTCAAAGCTGTTATCAGGAAAACCTGCAAGCATGGTGAGGCTGTCAGCATGGTGCACCTGAACATTGCCGATTCCGCACTGCTTCAGATTATGCTCCATCATGGCACAAAGCAGCGGATCGCGCTCACAGTAGAGCACCTCTTCAATATTACGGGAGAGAAAGATCGAGTCAATACCAAGACCGCCAGAGAGGTCGATCAACCGCTTTCCTGAAAGCATTGAGGCCTTGAACGCAGCCGCCCGCTCTCCCGAAGCCTGCTCCAGCGAGAGCGGAGTGTAAAGCAGATTATAGGTTGAAAGGGAGGGTAACTTTTTGGCCGCTTTCCGGCGGCAACCGATCTGTTCCGCTATTGCCCTGACCGGCAAATCCTTCCGGCCATGAAACTGCATGGCAAACTGAGCCGGATCATCGCCGCTGTGCAGCGCAATCAGCGCCTGAACATCAGGCTCACGCAGGCGATAGAGCTCTTCTAAGGTCATGGGAAGGATTTTCTTGAAAGGACCAAAAAGACTTCAGCGACAACAAGTACCAATAAAAAAAGAAATCCAGTTCCAGCAAACAGTGATTTACTTTTCATCTCTTCGTCGTTGAAGTCCTTGCTGTCCTTTAACCTCAATAATTCATGACGCCCAAAATTGGGGGTATTGCATTCCAAAAATAAGTT
>NZ_MPJE01000104.1:0-29349 GCF_001975465.1 Chlorobium sp. KB01 | reverse complement strand
GCACCACCCAACGCAGTAATCGGGTTTCGTAATAAATAAATAGAGGTGCCCTTCAGCATCCAGAGTTCAAAATCTCGCTGTTCAAGCCTCCCTGGAGGCGAAATATTGGTGGCAAATACAGTAAATCATGAACGTCCCCTCGGGCTCCGTTTTCCCATCAAGTTGATAACGTATAATGCTGCGCCACTATGGAAATATCTTTTCGATATCTTCTTGCGGGGTTTTCAGTGTAAGCAAGGATTTTACCAGTAAATCAAGGGATACTCCAGGATCTCCAGCTTCCATTTTCGCTACCCGCGACTGACTTGAATGAATCATGCCGGCAAACTCCTTCTGAGTAAGCCGAAGCAACTGACGGCGTGCTTTCAGATGCTGGCTCAGGGCAATTTTCACAGCGATGAAACTCGACTCAACCTGATTAAGTTCGAGAAAATCTTCAGCATTGCCGATTTTCCAGCCTGCTTCTTCAAGTTTCTTCTGTTTCTGTATATCCATCATAGTTCTCTAAAACATTTAAAGGGCATCATAAGCGCGAATGCGGCGTTTACAGGTATCAATCACACTTTTAGGAGTTTGTTGCGTTTTTTTGCTGAAAACCTCAAGAATGGGAATTGCATCATCATCTATCCTGTAAATAATGCGCCAAGTAACATTTTCATCAGGAATTCTCAACTCATGGCATCGAGCACCTATCGACGGCATTGGTCGTGACCAGGGCAAAAACAGCAACTCGCCTGACTGCAAGCGCCTCAAGAGATACCCTGCCACAATTCTGGTATTTGAAGACATGGGAGGTGTTTTAATCTCACCATGCAACCACACCAACGGTTTATCCGTTACTCGCACCATTGCTCAATATATATCAAATCCGACATATCCAACAACAAAAAGCAACCCGTCCCTCCTGTAATTCGCTGTCTGAAAAAACTTTTTCAGGTGATAGTTTATGGTATGAGTCGCCACGTCATAGAGAACCCCCATCATCTTCCGGGTAAGCCAGATATTTTCATCGGCATAAACCGCATCGACGCCCCCTGTGCCGCTGGCAGCGATAAAGGTCAGATATTTACCCTCCTGTCTATCAAATGGCAAGCCATCAGTTCGGCCTTGAACGCCTGCTGCATCCCATCGACAGGGAAGCGTATTTTATCGATTCGAAAGATGTAATGGTTATGGGAGACTTTGGATAGAATAACTTGTCTTGCAAAAAAATATACGATTACCGACAAAGCACGGCTAAACAATGAATTTCTGTGATTCCATTGCACCACATCACCTGTTTCCAGCAATAATATACCTTGTCTGGCGAATCGAGACTGGCTCAAATCGGAATGTATGTACTGGTTGGTTAGTATCGTAGAAGGATAATTCTTGATTGTGGTCATTGCAAGTTCATGATTTCAGGATTGTCCCCGAGATCTCCCACAGTTTTTATTCGCTTTTCATCAGACATTTTCTTCATAGTAATATGAGTAGTCAATCCCCTTCATAAACATTTCGCGGTCGTTTATTTTGGTGGTAAGCGCCTTTTCCAAAAGTGTTTTTAGAACACTATTTTTAGTTGGACTTAACATCATTGCGTTCATGTAATCTCGTTTGCTTATTTTACTCCAATCGACGCATTTTTTTATGCGTTTTTTTAGTATCAAATCCAACCATATTCTGGTGCTTCTTCCGTTACCTTCCATAAAAGGATGTGCAATGTTCATTTCAATATATTTGTTTACGATTTCGTCAAATGTATTTTCAGGCATTGCATCTATTTCCTTTAAAGTTCTGCATAAAAAGCGTGATATAGCAAATTGAAACCCTCCTTTTGAAATATTCTTTTGTCTGATTTGTCCTGCAAAATCATACAGTCCTCCAAACAAATAAGCATGAATTTGTTGCAAGCCTTTGGCTGTCCCAACTTCAATACTTTCAATAAACGAACTCTCAAATAAGGCATATGCTTTTGTTTTACTTTTTCCGTCTATACTCTCATCACTGTATGTAAACCATTCAATAAATCGGTTTGCTTTTTTTCCAGGGAACTCTTTACCTAATGCAATTATGCCGCTGTAATCCAACATATCAGCAAAACGTCTTTTTCCGTCTGGAGCAAGAAACTTCAACTGGGTAGTAGCACTAACCACTTGGCTATTTTGCTTCTTTAACTTTGCTTTAAGGTATTTCCAATAGTTGCGAGTTTTAGTGTAGTCATTCTGGTCGGTAAGCAAAGCTACAATATCCAAAACACTAAACCACCACTTGGCATTTTGCTCGTCCCAAACAGCCCGCACTTCGCGGTCGTCAAAAAAACGTATAGATATTTTTATATTACTCATTATTAGAATGTCGGCTATACTTTCATTTCGAATTTATCTGTCCAAAGGTATGATATTGTAGTTACTGTCTGCTGTGTAGCGTTACAATGACCGCTAACGGTTTGGCGGTATGTTTTTGTTGCCGATTTCGAAGCACTGTCCTGTCAAGTTACACGAAAGTTTATTAGATGCAGAAACGCTGAAACACGCACTTTCCCGGCAATAAAATATACCGCCTGTTATGCACTGGCGGTTCTTGTCTGTCCGTGGGTTTGAGTCAAATTGCACTTTCATATTAAACTTGTCAATCGTTTCATTTTTCTTTTCTGTCTGTGTCGCCTGTGTGGTGGCGTGTTTTAATTTTTTTTTAAAGCGTGGGAGAAAAATTTTGAAATTCATCTCGTGGGCTGGTTTTGCAAGCTCTTTTAAAAACTTTGGTTTTAGCGTGGGCTGGTGCGGTTTTTAAATGTGCTTGCAATAGCGTTGGCTACTCCAATTTTATGGCTTCATATTCATTTTTTGGTAAACTAAATTCTGGGTCTATTAATTTTACTTCGTCATAAGTGAGTTCGTAAAGTTTGTAAAATATGTTGTTTAAATCTTGTTCCAATGAAAGTGTGTCATGTTCCTTATCACTTTCTTTAATAATCTTTTTAACTGAAATAATAATTAATTGCATAGTTATTTTACCAATGAAAGGGACTGGTAAGTTGTTTAGCATGTCAGGATTGAAATTGATACCTTGATTATAACTTGAACCCCGATATTTTTCTTTGATATAAAACAACGATATTTTGCTATTGATGAGGGCTAAGGGAAACAACAATTCATTCTCCTTACCTTTTGGTTTTGTAATAACTAAAGTAGATTTACCGGGTATAACTATTCCTTCTGTATCAATGCAACCATCAAGTAAAGTCAAACCTTTAATAATAAGTTTTGGCAATATTGATTTTGCACCATAAGAATTTGAGAAGTCTTTTTGAAACTTCTTTTTATTAACTACTGGTTCGAGATATTTATCCTTTAGATAAGTCATTTCTCTTTTACCCCACTTCGATACGTAACGACCAATAGTACCAGTGTTAATTATTTTAAGATGTTTGTCAGAATCAAAAGAATTGTCCAACAAATAATCTTTTATTTTGTATGCGTCAGATGTGGCACAAGCATTCTCACAAACTGCATAGTCCGACAATTTATTGGGGAATTTATCAATCTGATTTATTTTACTTACAAAGTCCGAGAACAACCAATCGAATGCATAGGGCTCGACCAATGAAGCTTTATCTACTGACGAGAAATTAATTGCTTCACCATTCACAAACTTGTCTATCCTAATGTGTGATTTGGGAGTTTTGGCAATGAACGTAATTATTGAATCAACCTTAGCATTTTCGAAAACTTTTCTACCTGCTTCTGCGATTGAAATAAAATTGTCTTTGAGCCCTTTTCTTATTTCGTCACCAAACGGCTTTGAGATCCATTTGTCTGGAGTAATAAATACAAGATTCCCAGTATTATTAAGCAAGCTATAACTAAAATCAAAAAAGGCAATATAAATATCCCAATTACCCTTGCAGAATGAAAGTTTGTTAGATAAGAAAATTCTCAAATCTTCATTACCTGTATTTACCATTGTTTCCGAGTCAATATAGGGAGGATTTGCAATTACAATATCGAAACCTAATTTTTCAGATACTTGTTCATTTACAATTTCAGGGAAGTCCAACTTCCAATCAAAAAATTGAAGTGGTAATTCTGTTTTCGTTTTAAGTTTTTGAAGGTCTTTAATGGTGTTTTTCCAGCCAAGGGTTTGCAAATACAGCACAGTTTTCTCTCCTAATTTTTTACCTGTTCCGTTGGGTTTGGTTTCAATGCCTTTTGTGGTTACCATCAATTGCAACTGATTAATCAGTAAGTCAATTTTAAGGTTTCGAATATCGGCTGCTAATTTTTTCTTATCGCTATCGGGGCTAAAAAACTCTTTTTGCTCGGTGCTTATTTTTTTTAGCAATTCGCCTTTTTGCCTTACTAATTCGGCACCAAACAAACCGTGAGAAGTTTCATTAAGCGTCCAATCAATATCAATAAAATCATCACCCAATTTGCTTACCAAACTGTTTCCTACCACAATTTTATAATCGAGATTGGGCAATGCTTTGGGTTCGGGTTCGTCTACAATCAAACTTAGCCAAAAACGTAAACGAGCAATGTCCACCGCACCTTTTTCAATATCCACACCGTAAATGCTGTTCTGTATAATATTAAGTTTTACAGCCGAAGCATTAAAGTTTGTAGTGTTTCCGTATTCAAAAGTGTGCAAGGTTTGTTTTGCTGTATATATTTCGAGCAACAAACCCATAGGAAAGGCACCAGAACCAATGGCTGGGTCACAAATTTTTACGATGTCTAATGCCTTGTTTATGTTCTTTATTTCGGGTTTTAATATTGCATCAATTTCTTTCTTTTTCAGAAAATTGTTAATCGCTTCTTTTTCTTTGGCTTCGTCTTCAATTTGAAGCGAGGTACACAAATATTCAATCAAACTTTCCTGACACATATAATGCACAATTTCTTTAGGCGTATAATACGCACCTTTATCTTTGTTGTCTTCCAGTAAGTTTTCAAAGATATGACCGAGCATTTCAGGGTCAACGGCTACGGTGTGGTCGTTGGGGTCGTCTTCGTAAATAGTAAAATTGTATTGATTGAAAAAGTCGAATAAATTTTTAAATAATTGCGCATTAAAAATCAGGTTACGATGCTTCTTGTCATCTTCTTCAAACAAACCACCATTAAGGAAAGGAATACGGCAAGGTTGCCCTTTTACTAATTCAATAAGGTCGTCTTTGCGTTTGCTGTTCAGTGTGTCGAAAAAAAGTTTTGAAAGCAATTCTGAATAAAACAGGTCAGGGTTTTTGCAGTTAACAAATAGGTCGGTAATAAAATTGAAATTTCCTTCGCCCCATTTACTTGCCACAGGAACACCGAGCCACCCTTTTTTCTGTATAAAATAAAGGAAAACGATACGTCCTAACAATTTTTTATTAAAGTCACGAATTCCTTTTTCGTCTCCGTTAAATATAGTTTGGCGAATGTTTGGCTTTGAAACCATGAAGTCGCAGAAAATATCGTAGTGTTTTTTATATTCGTCAAAAAATGCTTTCGAAAGTTTTTCAACCGAGAATGCTTCTTTTACATCGTCTAATGTGGCTTGGTTTGCTTTTTTGGCTATCAATGCAAATCGTTCTGCTGCTGTTCTGGTACTTTCGCCTTCTCCCAAAACATAGGTGTATCTTTTGGGTTCTGTTTTAATCTTTACAAATTCACCTTCTGAATCGTAACCAGTTAATTCGGAAACATAGGTAAAACGCCATTTTTTACTATCGGTATTTTGATACACTATAAAAGCGGCATCAATATCTTTCCAGTATTTACGTAGTAAATTTCTAAGACCAACCCTATTGCGTTCTAAAATAATACCCTTTGCCAGTGTAACTTCATAAACGGCAATTTGTCGTTCAATACCGTTTTCGTCTAATAAAATATGACCTAATTTCAATGCTTGCTTTGCCACATTATTGTCAATTCCAATAAGCGTTTCGGGGCTTGCTAATAAACGAGCTTTGACGAATGTTTCGCCTAAAAATTGTTTCCAGTTTACTTGGTTATAGCCTTGCTTAAACAGGTTGTGAATTTGTTCTTGTGTCATAATTATTCAAATGATTCGGAAATGATTAAGATAGGTTTTTCCACTTTGCTTTTTTTACCTTTATGTGCATCAGATAAATCAACATTGTACTGTGCTGCAATTTTATCAATTTCAGCTAAGGCTAAAATCAAATTCAATTTTCGCTTTTGAATTTTATCAATGTCTGATGGTAGATTGGTGTACTTTCCAATATCAATTAATACAATAATTTTCTGAATGTTTTCCTTTTGTTTATCCGTTACTGTTGGGTACTTTACTAATTCAGAAAGGAATTTTTTTGCAGTCTGTGCAGTTTTGCCCAATGCTTCGGGGTCGGTTTGAGATTGAACAATTTTATGTTCCAGCGTTTCAAAATGTTCCATTGCATTTAATACGTGTTCGTGATGTGTTTCAATTAAAGGAACATTTTTTTCTTTTTGGTCGGCTTCAAAAATCTTGAATGCTTCAATAGGAGTTATTTCACTTGGTTTGCTATTGCTGTCAACCCAATAAAATTCAATTTTTTTTTCGGTTTTTAAAAATGCTGCTGTACCATTTTGTAAATCGGTTCTATTTACTGCTGTTGAATTTCTTCCAGTCCTTGACTTCAAGGGAAGTTTTTTGATTTTATCAAACCACGCTTTGTTTTCTTTTCTGAAATTGCGCAGGAAATAAAGAAATTTCAAACGTTCATCTTCTTCTTCCTTATAAGTTCCGCTAAAGAGTTTTACTTCATCTAATATTTCATCGGTTGAAAATACCTGATTGTCTTCGCCAAAAGCAGTATGAAAAGCCTGAATTTTCATAAAGGCTGTTTTATTCAAGTGTATTTGCGAATCGCCCTGTGCCGATGGATAAAAAACATAGTTGTAAATGGCATTTGCTTTTGTTCCGATACGATTTACACGACCTATCCGCTGCATCAGTTTTGTAGAATTCCAAGGTGTATCGTAGTGAATAACTACATTTGAACGGTGCAAGTTAACGCCTTCAGCCAGTACTTCGGTAGTGATAATAATATTGTAATCACTAACTTGTTTATCTTCTTCCTGATTTGCATCAAAGTTAGTTATAATGGTGTCATACATTTGTTTTCTGTTTGAAGCCGAAATTACCAATACATCTTTTCTTCCTGCATCGGTTAATGCTTTTGCAACATAATCAACGGAGTCTTTCGATTCGGAGAATATGACCAGTTTTCCTTCCACATTGGTTTTTTTATTCAAGAATTGCTTTGTGAGTTCTTTAATAAACACATCTAATTTTGGGTCATTAGTTATTGCATTCCATTCTTTTACCAGTTCTTTCAATAATCTTGAATCCTTCTTCAAATTCTCAATAAAATCGGGTTTAAAGTCAGATTTTTTAAATGTTTGGTTCTTCGGGTTTTCTTCGCTTAATCGTTCAATTTCTTTTTCAATATCTTCTTCGCTCCATCCTTTGTCAAGTAGTTTGTTAACATTGGTGTCTGGTGCAATGAAAATTTTATCATTTTCAAACATCGTAATCATTCTATCGGTTGCCTGCTGAAAGTTACCTAATGATTTTTTAAAAGCATAAAAACTACTTTCTAATCGCTTAACCAATTGGGTTTTCATAATAAATGCCAACGATTTAGAAACCGTTTCTGCATTTTCATAATACTTATTTTGGATTTCTAAATTCAGACCAGCTATTGCTTGATATCTTGCGTAAGTTAAATAAATAGGGATATTGTTTTCATCAACCTTGGTAAGATATTCAACTGTTTTGAAAAATAATGTATTGAGTTTTTCATCCATTATATATTCCACCTTTTTGGGTGGTTCTACTTTCGGAAACTGGATGCCTTGCTCGGCTAAATCTGCTTTGTACTCTGATATGTTTTCCAAATCGGTTCGGGTTCTTCGAATTGTAATTGGTTCAATTACATTTTTGCGAATTTTCCCGTAAATAGTTCTTAGCTTGTTTACATCTAATTCGTCAAAACGCTTTAGCGTTTTGTATTGCTCCATCAGTGGAGCAAAGAATGATGTCAGATTTGTTATTGGAAGCGTTGACTGCCTTGCATCCTGAAACA
Source organism: Chlorobium sp. KB01 (assembly GCF_001975465.1). NCBI lineage: Bacteria > Pseudomonadati > Chlorobiota > Chlorobiia > Chlorobiales > Chlorobiaceae > Chlorobium > Chlorobium sp. KB01. The sequence goes on along the minus strand of NZ_MPJE01000104.1, from coordinate 21,290 downwards.
TTTGAATTTGATAAAAAATATCGTCTGGTCTGTTGTTCAAAGGAGTTGCCGAAACTAAAATTACTTTTTTCTGCAATCCTTCGATTAATCCTTTGTTTGCTCTTGGACTTTTACAAATTAATTGTAAGTTTTGAAAAGCACCAGTTAAGTAATTACGAAACTTATGTGCTTCGTCCACAATTATTAAATCATATTCTTCTTTTGTCCAATAGTCTTGGTGTCCTTCCAATATTTTTTCAAGACTACCGTTAGTAATGAACTTGGTGTATTTGTCGATTTTAAAATCCTTAAAAGTATTTTTCCAGTTCTTCTCAATTGCAGGCGGATAAACAACTAATATTTTTGTATTTTCTCTTCCGTTTTGCATTAAAAACTTTTTCGCAACCATCGCAGCAATTACAGTTTTACCCAAACCTACAACGTCTGCCAACATAAAACCATTATGTTTTAAAAGCATATTGAAACCTTCGTTTACGGCATCAACCTGATACGATAGTTTTTTGAAATTATGAGGCAAATCGCCCATTGAGTCAGGGTCGTAATCAATATTTTTTCCGAAATATTCGGTTAATAGTTTGATGTAAAGTTCAAAGGGCGTTATTTCTTCATTCAGATAAGTTTCTTTTTTGATATTCTGAATATCTACTGGCAAAATGTCCACCGATTCAGACCACAATTTTTCAAATTCTTCTGTCGCAAACTGTACTTCTTCGTAATCATTCAACTGTACGTTAAATTCATAATTGTAAAAATCACCACCACCAAGACCAGCATCAGTAAGATTAGAAGAACCAGTTATTGTTGTTGCGGGTGTGTGTTGGTTGAATGGTTCAGGTCTAAGAATGTAAACTTTAGCGTGTATCTTTTTGTCGGGGTGTGCTTTTACTTGAATTTTCTTTTCAACAAGGTCTTCAATGAATTGTAAAATACCTTTTTCGGTTTCTTTATCGTAATTAGCCTTTTCAATGTCTTCCTGTATTTTCTGTATAAATTCTTCCTTGGTCTTTTCGTGATTTTTAAAAAATTCAAGTCCTTCTTTCTGAGCATCAGCAAGCATTCTGTCGATGTTGATACCAACTAGAATTCTAATATTCGGAACTTTTCCCAAAAAAGGTCTAATTCTAAAGTAACCCGAAGCCCTGAAATAACCAACTAAAGCGTCAAAATACTGTATGTTGGGATTATATGTGAATACTCCTTCAAACTTTTTGATTAAAGTATTTTCTTCGCTATTAGTAAAAAACTTTGTTGACATATATTTTCTTAAAATTTAAGTGCAAAATACGAATTTATTTCGGGTGCGTTGGCTAAAAAATGGCTCTTTTGATTTTGCCGAAGGGTTGGCTTCGTGTGTCGGGGCAAAAGCAAATGTGCCATTTGTGGGCTGGCAGTTGAATTTCAAAATTTTTGTGCGGAGGGTCAAAAAATTAAAACACATTTGGGTCGGCAATGAGTGTCGGGTTATTTGTCTGTCAGTTTCGTTTTTCATTTCAAGTTTAATATTCCATTTTCATTGTCAATTTGCTGTGTCGTTGTCTTTTTTCCGCTTGTGCATAACGGTTTGCGTGTAGGCGATGTTGCCTTGTGTTGCGCCTGCGGCAAGGCAATATTGCTTACACGCTGTTAGCGGTATGTTGTTTTATTCTATCAGCCATTTGAACCATATTTTTTGGTCAATTATAGGAATGTTATTTTGTTCGCATACATTCATTGTGTGTCCCGTTCCACCTGACATTGGATTAGTTAGATCGTCATAGAAAATACCAAAAGTGGCTGGTTTAATTTCGTCAGTCCCAATTGCTTTTATAGTGTCTCGGATAATATAAGCTGCTTTTACTGTGTAACGATTTTTATCACCTGAGACAAATTTGTCAATGAGTTTTTCAGTTTTCTTATTGCTTTTAGACTGATGCACTACTTCGGGTTCAGCAGCAATGTTTATGTTGTCCAATGAAATAGTTTCGTATGCTTGATTGGTTTTTTCTCTATGGCCAGAATATGGTGTAATAACTTGTAATCTTTTATTATCAACTTCGACAACACCATCCGAAAAAAGTTGGTCAGAACCCTCTGCATTTCCGCTTCTGAATGTCATTCTTTTTGTCTTAGAGGCTAACAATTTTCCGAGAGCTGTTAACTTCTCTTTGTCGGTATCCAAAACATTTCTTTTGCCTTCAAGAAGAATAATAGAATTTGGTTTGTCAAAATGTTTTATAAATTCTTTTAATGTCATTGTCGTGTCGTTTACAATTACCGCTAACTCCTTTATATATGCACCATACCCCACCCAAAGGTGCATAAAGCCAGCTATTCTGGCATGCTTTATACACCTTTGAGGTGTACAATATTTTTACAAACTGTCGAAGGGGCTGGAGATTTTTAGTAAACTCTGTTCGCAAACGCGGGTATAGATTTCTGTCGTCTTACTGCTCTTATGCCCTAAGAGCTCTTGTATGTATCAAAGATCAGTTCCCGCTTCCAGTAAGTGTGTCGCATAAGAGTCCCGCAACCAATGAAGCGTTACCGGTTTTTTGATTTTGGCACGATCGAGTGCATGTTTTAACATTTTTTGCAAGCTGGTGCCAACTGATTAAACTTTAAAATACAGATATATTTCAAAATAGTTATCTCAATCTCCTGCTTACAACTTCAGGGACGTTGTGTAGTAACGATAATACCTCTTCACCCCTCTACCTGTTTATGACCAGCTAACTCCAATTCTTTCAATCCGATAAACGCTTTTTGATCAGTTGGGAATGGGCGTGTTAACACTGGCGGAATTTACCACTCAGGCTGAGCTGGAATAACATACTCACGTTCACAACTGCGTAAACAAGAATGTCTCAGACAACATAAGGAGTAAAAAGGGATGTGTCGGGGGAGCTTGATTGGGAAGATGTTGAATTCTGGATTCCGGGTGCTGAGCTGAAGAGATGCGGGATTAAAATAAAAAGAGAAGATTCGGTGTCGGCATTTACAGGATCTCTGCCATGATGGTAGTCAGAACACCCTTAGTGCATCATGACTGTAATGATTTCAGCGCCACATCCGGAGCTGCCGATACGATTTTGAGCAATGCTGCTGCCGGGCCAGTTGGATTTTGACGATGCCGTTCCCAGTTTTGAAGCGTCCTGATACTGACGCGCATCATCAGGGCAAAATCACGTTGTGACAAGCCGGTTTTCTCCCGGACAGATTTTACATCCGGTGAGGTTATGGTAAACTGCCGCGAAGCCTTGGCCTTGCCGTCAGAAATAGCTATGGCCTCCTGCAAACTTTGCACCAGATCATCAAATAAACTCTTTTCCATATATCTACAGCTCCTTCACAAATTCTCTCAAAATCCCGATTTCCCTCTCTGACAAATTGTCTTTTTTTGGACTTCGGATAAACCACAAGCAGGTAAATCAGGTCACGCTCTTTCTTCCAATAGTAAATAACCCGAACTCCACCACTCTTACCCCGACCCTGTAAAGCAAAACGAAGTTTGCGGATACCGCCGCCTCCCTTTATGAGATCACCGTGCTCCGGATATTCAAGCAGATCATTTTGCAACAAACGATACTCATCATCCGATAGCAACCCTTTAACCATGCGGGTGAAAGTTGGTGTCTCAATAAACTCCATAGCTATTATTGATGTATGCAAAGATCATATCAAGCATCGCACCAAAACAACAGACTTTAATCTTTACAAGTTTACGTTATTGCCTGCGATTTAGCAAAATCCGAAAAACAGACCTGTCAGAGGCAAGCCTGAGTATAGATGCCTCCTTTCAGTTCGCCATGACACCTTAAGGAGATTTTGAATTCTGGATTCTGGATTCCGGATTGAAAAGAAATATTAACCACGAAAAAGACAAAATGACACAAAAAAAGAACGTGATGAGTTGAAAAGAAGAGGGGCAACTTCCGGGACGTTGTGTAGTAACGATAATAACTATTCACCCCTCAACTTGTCCCTGTCCAGCTTATTCCAATTCTTTCAATCCGATAAACGCTTTTTGATCAGTTGGGAATGGGCGTGATAACACTGGCGGAATTTACCGTTCAGGCTGAGCTGTACGGAGAGAAACGAATTCGGGATGTTTATCAAGCATTTTGGTGACATTCCCTTTTTTTATGGTGTAGGACTGAATTTCAAATAATGGCCAGTAATATCGATTAACTGTCCATTATTTGCTCTTTGTCCTGCCACCACACTGCTCCGGTATGTTTGAGCATTTGTTTTTTGTGACTGCGTTTTTTTTATGCAGTCGAAACTGTTCAACGGTTCGGCTCATCAGTATTTTTTGTTCTGCTTGCAGGGCTCTTTTTCAATATTCACACCGTGCTTGCCCTTACCTGCATCCTGCAAGTGTTCAGTATATAATGCTCAGGCATGCACGCTCGTGCGTGGGATAATGCATAACCAACCTGTTCAGTCAGTGGAAAATGGTAGGGGGTGGCGTTATTTTGTAATAGTGTAAGGGTGGAGTATATTTATTCAGAAGACGGGATCATGTTTGCCTAAGGAGTAGCGATTTATGACAACAGCAGAAAAACTTTATAAAACAGCGAAAGAGTTGCCTGAACCTTTGGTTGCCGAAATCCTTGATTTTGCCGAGTTTTTGCGGAAGAAATGGGTTGTGGGTGCTGTGGCTGACAGAAAAGAGATGCTTATTGATCTCGCTGGTGGTTTAGAGAGGTCAAAAACATTTTCAGGCGATCTTGTAGAAATTCAGCAACGGATGCGGGATGAGTGGGAATAACTATTTGCTTGATACAAATTTTATTCTGGGGATCCTTCGGGCAGATTTAGCAGTCCTGGGGCTGATATCCTCTCGGCAGATTCAAGCAAATCAATGTTTTTATAGTGCAATAACCCGCATGGAATTATTGGGATATCAGGGTATAACTGTTGATGAAGAGAGATTGATCAGGGAGAAACTTGATCATATTACTTACCTGCCTTTGACAAAAGAGATAGAAGATGCGGTCATTGAGTTGCGTCGGTTGTGTAAAATCAAATTGCCAGATGCGATTATTGCCGCAACCACACGTTGTTTTGGTCTGGAGCTACTGACTCGGGACCAGCATCTGTTATCGGTTTTAGGTAAGCTCTCTGCCCCTCAGACGCGCAATAAATAGTGTGCCATCCCTCCCAACGTTTTACACTTCTGCCACCACGGTATGTCCCGGTTTTTGTTTTTTGTGACCGAGTTTCTTTCGGAGGTGGCAGGAACCGTTGGCTGGTTATAGGGGCTCCCCGTCTTTTAACCAGTCATCAGGATTTTTTCCAGAGCATTGAGCTGAGTCTTGTGTTTCTCTGGAATGTGTGTTTTAAGCTTTATGATATTGGCAAATTTCCATTGTACCGTTGGCATATAGCGCAGATTTTGAGGTCATGAAGGCAAAATTTGCATGGGCACGTGCTGTAATGGCCGTAACCGCCAGTTCGATTGAACAGACGTTGTAGGCGCGATACTATTCTCCCGACGCAGACGGGACTGCGTCAGTATTGCTTCCTGACGGCATTTTCCGGTATCAATGGTCTGAGATAAGGGTCGCTTATGCGAATCCAAGCCAGACGGCAAGCGCCCGGTTAATGGCAAGCATCGAGGTATCATCAAGTCTTCCGAAAGTGGGTCCTATCTTTTCACGCGCGACGGTCTGGACCTTGTCAACCATGACCTGTGATCTTTTTTTCAGATTGTTTCCCTCTGTCGGTTCAACCATAATCCTGAATAACGGGGCTGTCAGCAATTCACTCGTTACCGGCAGTATGGTCAGCGAAGGATGTTCAGAAAAAAAATCCGCCTGAACGACAACTGCAGGGCGAGGCTTTCCGTAATCACCCTGTAGTGCAATGGTAACCAGATCACCTCTCTTCATGCTTCCCAACCCTCGCGGTCTGCGGCTTCATCAAGAAACGTAAGTATTTCTTTTTCATGCGGATCATGTTTGACCAGCAGAGACTGCCGTCGGCACTCTTCGGAAAAACCGGAGCGACGTGTATCGGGAACCCATATCTGTATCGGTCGCATTCCCTCCCTGCGTAACTTCTCCCTGTACTTATGTACTCTTTCAAGAACTCCGCTCATCTGTCCCCTTGCTTATTTGTGAGTTTCCTTGTTACATGTAACATACATGGTAAAAGCGTTACGTGCAACAATATTTTATCCTGAGCAGGTTAACACGCGCCGGGCAATGGATTTTATGAGTGATAATCTGGGCTGATGGCCATCAACGAGGAGCATGGTTTTTTTCTTGCAGATCAAATTGCCTTGTGTTTATGTTCAGATATGATATAAATTGCCTTGTGTTTTAAAATATTTCTGATTTTATTCTATCCTGACAAGGCAACATGTTTCGATTTATTGATAACGATCTCCGGCGCTGGCAGGAGAGTTCACGTCGCAAGCCTCTTATTCTGCGAGGTGCCCGTCAGGTTGGCAAAACCTGGTCACTCAGGGAGTTTGGAAAAAATTGCTTTGAATCGATTGCCCTTGTTGATCTTGAGCGAAATAAGACTCTGCGCCAACTTTTCGATGGCGACCTGAAGGCAACACGCATCACTGCGGACCTTGAAGTCCTCCTTCAGCAAAAGATCACGCCGGGAAAAACGCTGCTTTTTTTTGATGAGATTCAGGCCTGCCCCCGTGCCATAAACGCCCTGCGCTATTTTTATGAGGAGATGCCGGAACTGCATGTTGTAGCCGCCGGTTCGCTCCTTGAGTTTGCGCTTGAAGAGAGCTCTTTTCCTGTCGGCAGGGTTCAGTTTCTCAATCTCAATCCGCTCTGTTTTGCTGAATATCTGGAGGCAATCGGCAATGCTCCTGCAGCAAAAGCGGTGCTGGGTAATCCGGCAGACATATCGCCTGCAGTTCATGAGCTTCTGCGTGAGGAGTTGAAACGCTACTTCTTTATCGGGGGAATGCCGGAAGCTGTCAAGGCATACCTTAATAACCACTCTTTGCGTGATGCCTTTGAGGTACAAAAAGAGATTGCTGAGTCATACAGGATGGGCTTTGCAAAATATACTCCAAAGGTTGACCGCTTCTCTCTTGATTCGGTTTTTACCTCCCTGCCACAGCATATCGGAAAACAGATCAAATATGCCCGCCTTGGTGAGGGGTTCAGCAGCCTGGTATTAAAAAAAGCATTTGATGCCCTGTGCCTGGCTCAGGTAGCTCGAAGGGTTCCTTCGGTCGATCCGTCGGGGCTTCCGTTGGGAGCAACGGCCTCTGCAAAATTATTCAAGGCGCTCATGCTCGATATTGGATTGTTGCGTTACCTCTCCGGTATGCCGAATGATATTGAGTATGCAAAAAGCGATCTGCTCGCCATCTATCGGGGTGCTATGGCAGAGCAGTTTGTCGGACAAGAGATGCTGGTCTCCCAGCAGGGAGGACTTTACTACTGGGATCGACAGGCTAAAAGTAGTTCGGCTGAAGTTGACTATCTGGCTGTGCTGGCCGGAAAGATTCATCCGGTTGAGGTAAAAAGCGGAGCAACCGGCAGTTTGAGAAGCCTGCATCTTTTTCTTGCGTCTTTTCCGGAGTGTGGCAAAGCACTGGTCTTTTCCGACCGTCCGTTTGCAGATCTTCCGGAGCAGAAGATCACCTTCATGCCCATCTACAGCGCGTTTGCCGCCACAAGAAGCGGGTAAGCTGCATTCCTTAATACAGAATGTACGGGACGGTATTCATTCGATTCAGTTCCGCCATTTCAGAAAAGGATAGCAATACGGCTTGAGATCGGATTGTCATAACAAAATGCAGCAAGGGTAGCCGGTAGTACAGTGTCTCGTGCTGAAGGGGTTAGGGCTTGTTATTGCCACCCGCCTCCGAGGGCTTTGTAGAGGTCGATCATGTTGGCAAGCGTCTGTTGATGGATCAGAATTTCGTTCTGCTGAGCCTCGAAGAGGGATCGTTGGGCATCAAGCAGGGCGAAATAGCTGTCGATGCCATGCTCGTATCGCGCTTTCGTGATGGTCGAGGTTTGATCGCTCTCTTTGAGCAGCGCTCGCTGGGCCCGCAGTTGTTCGGTCCAGGTTGCACGGGCGACCAGTGCATCGGCTACCTCGCGGAACGCCGTCTGGATAGCTTTTTCGTATCGGGCGAGGGCAATGTCCCGGTTGGTTTCAGCGAGTTTGAGGTTGGAGCGTAACCTGCCTCCCTGAAATATCGGGAGCGTTACCTGTGGGGCGAAGCTCCAGAGAGCGCTTGAATTGGTCACGAAGAGATCTGACAAGTTGGCGCTGGCGAACCCTGCGGAACCGGTAAGGCTTATGCTGGGGAAAAATGAAGCCCGTGCAGCACCGATGTTGGCGTTTTCAGCTTTCAGTGAGAATTCCGCCTGCCTTATGTCCGGCCTGTCAAGCAGGACGACGGAGGGAATGCCGACGGGGAGTGTGTTTAGTATCTGGAGATCAGCCAGCGGTTGGGGTTCGAGCAGTTTCGGATCAATCTCCTTTCCGACGAGCAGGGTGAGGGCGTTCTTGCTTTGTTCAACCTGACGCTGATATTGTGCACGGTTGACTCTGGCCGATTCGACCAGGGTTGCGGCCTGTGCTACATCGAGCCGGGACTTTGCCCCGAGATCGAAGCTGCGTTTGATGAGATCGAACCCATCCAGCCTTGTTTTGAGGGTGTTTTCGGTCAGTCGCAGCAGTTCGACATCGGCAAGATAGGTGAGATAGGCGTTGGCAACTTCAGCGACAAGGCTTGTCTGGGCAGCTTTGCGGCCCTCTTCGGTAGCGAGATACTGGTTTATTGCGCGATTGCTGAGGCTGCGTACACGCCCGAAAAGATCCAGTTCATAAGCCGTCGTTCCGATGCCAGCGGTATATGTTGTGGTGATTTCCGCTTGTCCGGTGCCACTCCTGCTTTCCTGACGGGTGAAGCTTCCCGAGGCGTTAATTGATGGCAGGAGATCCGAACGCTGGATGCGATAAGTGTGGCGGGCCGCCTCGATGTTGAGGGTGGCTATCCTCAGGTCGCGGTTGTTCGTAAGGGATTCTTCGATTAAGCGTTGCAGTTTTGGCGACCTGAACATGCTTCGCCATCCGATATCGGTGGTACGCGGCTGCTCGCCGGATTGCGGCGCAGTGGAGGCCGTCGTCCCGATTCCGGAAGCCACCGGCCACTTCGAGGTGACGGGCGCTGTCGGGCGCACATAAGTTGGCGCAATCGAACAGGCAGTAAGGGTGGTTGCTGCCAGGAAAAAAGGAAGCAGCAGTTTAGTGTTCATGATTCGATCCCTTGTCGTTTTGGTTTTCTGCTGTGTCGGTTACCGTTTTTCGGGCAAACCGCGATTGCACGAGAATGAAGAAGAGGGGCACAAAGAAGATCGTCAGCAGTGTACCCGACAACATTCCTCCGATCACGCCGATGCCGATGGCGTGCTGGCTTGCCGATCCTGCTCCGGATGAGAATGCGAGTGGTGTGACGCCAAGGATGAATGCCATTGAGGTCATGACGATCGGTCGAAGTCGCTGGCTTGCTGCCGAGAGAACGGCCTCTTTCAGGTTTATACCGCTTTCGTAGAGGGTTTTGGCGAACTCCACGATAAGGATGGCATTTTTCGCCGTCAGGCCAACGGTTGTTAACAGGCCGACCTTGAAGTAGACGTCGTTTGAAAGACCTGCGAGGAATGTCGCCAGAACGGTGCCCAGAACTCCGAGCGGGACTACCAGCATGACGGCCATCGGTACGCTCCAGCTTTCGTAAAGGGCGGCCAGGCAAAGAAAGACGAAAAGCAAAGAGAGCGTGTAGAGCAGCAGCGTTTGCTGACCGGCAGCACGTTCTTCGTAGGAGAGGCCGGTCCATTCGATACCGAAACCTTCAGGGAGTTTTCCCGCCAGTGTCGCCATGATGGCCATGGCATCTCCCGAGCTGACGCCGGGTGCCGGTGATCCCTGGATATTGACCGATGATATACCGTTGAACCGTTCGAGTTTGGGTGAACCAAAGCTCCAGCGTCCGGTGGAAAATGATGAGAAGGGCACCATATCACCATTCGAGTTGCGGACGTGCCAGATATCAACATCCGCCGGGTTCATGCGGTATGGTGCGTCTCCCTGCATGAACACTTTTTTGATGCGGCCCTCATGCACGAAATCGTTCACATAGCTTGAACCCCAGGCGGTTTGCAGTGTTGAGTTGATGTCGGCGATTGATACTCCGAAGGCGCTTGCCTTTTCGTGGTCGATATCGATCTTGAATTGCGGTACATCTTCAAGGCCATTGGGACGCACGCTGCTCAGGGAGGGGTTTTGCGAAGCCATTCCAAGCAGCTGGTTTCGGGCGGCCATAAGAGCCTCATGGCCCTTGCCTGTCCGGTCAACAAGCTGAAGGTCGAAACCCGAAGCGTTGCCAAGCTCCATGACAGCGGGCGGGTAAAACGCAAAGATCATGGCATCCTTCACGCTCGACATGGCACCCATGGTTCTTCCCGCGATGGAGGCAACATCCTGCCCCTTATTCTTGCGTTTGGACCAATCCTTGAGCTGGACAAAACCCATGGCCGAGTTCTGGCCCTGGCCCGCGAAACTGAAACCGGTCACGCTGAAGACGCTTTCGATGTTCTCTTTTTCCTGATTGAGGAGGTACCGTTCCATCGTTTTCACGCTTTCGAGCGTCCGCTCCTTGGTTGCTCCGGATGGAGTGGAAAGCTGAACGAAGAGAAACCCCTGATCTTCATCCGGCAGGAACGAGGTCGGGATGCGCGCGAGGACGATGCCAAGCAGCACCAGAACCAGCATGAAGGCGAGCAGCGAGCGGTTAACACTGCCCGTCATGACACGGGCTCCGTCTACATAGCGTTTTCTGTTGCGGTTGAACACACCGTTGAACCAGGCGAAAAAGCGCCCTGAGGGGCCAGTGCCGTAGAGATGTCCATCCGCTCTGACCGGCTTGAGGAGGCTTGCGCAGAGTGCCGGTGTCAGGATCAGCGCCACCAGGACCGAGAGCAGCATCGCCGAGACGATGGTGATCGAGAACTGACGGTAGATTGTTCCCGTGGAGCCTTTGAAGAAGGCCATCGGCACGAATACGGCCGAGAGCACAAGGGCGATGCCGATCAGCGCACTGGAGATCTGCTTCATGGATTTTCTTGTCGCCTCCAGCGGGGAGAGTCGCTCCTCTTCCATGATTCGTTCGACGTTCTCGACCACAACAATGGCATCATCGACCAGCAGTCCGATGGCCAGAACCATGGCGAACATGCTGAGGGTGTTGATGGAGAAGCCGAAGACCGACATCACCCCGAAGGTACCGAGCAGTACGACTGGAACCGCGATGGTGGGGACCAGCGTGGCCCGGAAGTTCTGGAGAAACAGGAACATGACCAGGAAGACGAGGATGACCGCCTCAATCAGGGTATGGACAACCCCTTCGATTGATGTCTTGACGAATGGCGAGGTGTCGAACGGGAAGACAATCTGTACGCCCGGCGGGAGCAGTGGCTTAAGGGAACTCATTTTCGCTTTGACCAGATTGGCGGTGTTCAGGGCGTTTGCCCCGGTCGCCAGGGTGATGGCCATGCCTGCAGCCGGTTTGCCGTTGAAGCGCGTGGTCATATCGTAGTTTTGCACGCCGAGTTCGACGCGGGCGACATCCCTGAGGCGGAGCTGCGAACCGTCGGTATTGACCTTAAGCATGATCTTTTCGAAATCACTGACACTTTTCAGGCGTGACTGCGCTGTAATGGTGGCGTTCAACTGCTGGCCCGGAACTGACGGCGTTCCTCCAAGCTGGCCGGTGGAGACATCGGCATTCTGTGCCGCAATAGCGGCCTGTACCTCGGTGGTGGTGAGGTTGAAACTCGCCATGCGGTGGGGATCAAGCCAGATACGCATCGAATAGGGCTGCCCGAATACCTGGATGTTGCCGACACCGGGTACCCGACTCAGCGGATCGAGGAGCTTCGAGTTGATGAAATCGTTCATCGCATATTCATCGACCCTGGAGTCATCCGAATAGACACCCACAACCATCAGGAACCCGGTATCTCCCTTGGTGACCCTGATGCCCTGCTGCTGCACCTGTTGAGGCAGGTTTGACATGATCGACTGCAACTTGTTCTGTACCTGCACCTGGGCAATATCGGGGTTGGCTTCGGGTTCGAAGGTCACGGTGATGCTGACGTTGCCGTTCGAATCGCTTCCTGCGCTGAAGTAACGGAGATGGTCGATACCGGTGAGCGCCTGTTCGATGACCTGCGTAACACTGTTTTCAACCGCTTCGGCAGATGCACCGGGATAGGAGGCGTTGATGTTGATGGTTGGTGCCGCGATGCGCGGATATTGCTCGACCGGCAGGGTATTGATGGCGATGATGCCGCCGAGCATGATACAGATGGAGATGACCCAGGCAAAGACTGGACGCTCAATAAAAAATCCGGACATGGTATTGGTGCGTTGAAATGTATTGGATTATCTCGCCGGTAGGGGTGCCCGTCCGGCTTCGACGGTTTTGACCGCCATGCCGGGCTGGATTTTCATGATGCCTTCGTACACGACCTTCTCGCCAGCTTTCAGTCCGCTGCTTACGAGCCACCGGTCACCGACAACCTCCGTAACGATTATCGGGCGCGGGTTTGCTTTGCCATTCGCTCCCACAACCCAGACCGAAACCGACCCGTCCGCATTTCTGCTGACCGATTTTTGCGGCACAAGGATGGCTCGCTCGTCTCTCCACTCTTCAAGACGTGCATGGACGAACATGCCGGGGAGGATTTCATGGCCGGGGTTGTTGAACAGTATTCTCAACAGCACGGTACCTGTGCTCGGGTTGACCGTTACATCCGAGAACTGCAACGTGCCGGGCTCTCCTTTGGGTTTTCCATCCACCAGAAGCTGGACAGGAGCGCTCCCTGCACCTGAATCGCCCGCCTGGCCCTGATGGCGCTGGCGAAGTTGCATCAACTCCGCGCTCGACCGGGAAACATCCACGTAGATCCGGTCGAGCTGCTGCACCACAGCAAGGGGGCTCTGCTGATTGGCATTGACCAGAGCCCCCTCGGTTACCTTTGATTGGCCGATTCGCCCGGAAATCGGAGAGATGACCCTGGTGTAGTCGAGGTTGATACCGGCTGAGGAAACTTCGGATCTGGCTATGGCGACATCTGCCCTGGCCTGGGCAAGGCTCGCTTTCGCATCGTCGAACTCCTGCCTGCTGACAGCACCGATTTTGACCAGCTCTTCGTACCGGCCGGCTTTGGCCTGGGCCGATTTTACGTTGGCCTCGGCTTTGCTGAGGTTGGCTTTTGCACTGTTACAGGCTGCCTTGTAGGTCGCGGGGTCAATCTGATAGAGTTGCTGACCCTGTTTAACAAGGCTTCCTTCCTCGAAGAAGCGCTTCGTAACAATACCGCTGACCTGTGGACGGATCTCGGCTATACGGAATGCAGAGGTACGGCCCGGCAGCTCTTTTGTCAATACCAGAGGTTCGGGTTTCATGGTCACAACACTGACCTCCGGTTTCATGCCCGAATCCTGAAGGTGGTCTGACGATCCCTTCGGCCACAGGTACCAGCCTGCAATCAGGGTGACAAGCAAACCGGCGATGATATACGACCTTTTCATGATTGATAACTTATCCTTTTTGTGAATTTGGTGTGGTTGCCGGATGGTTTTCAGGATAACCGATATACATGTTCCGGATCTGTTCGAGGAACGGCAGACGCTCCTCGTCGCTTCTCTGGACAAGGCCGAACCACTCGTTGCAATTGAAGCCGATAAAGGCGTAATAGGCCATGCGGGCCGCTTCAGGCTTCGCTCCGCTGTCCATGGCAGACAAGTCGCGTTCTATCCACTTCAGCATCCGCTGCCTGAGCGACTCTTCGCTCGACATGGACGATGTGATGGCCATGGCGACAGCGCGTTCCGTAGCATCCAGGGCACGCTCGGCCATTTTGATACGTGCGAAAAGTTCGGGGTGAGGGGTATCGGCGCACTCGACGAGCAGCGACTGGATGCGTGCCGTATCGCGCTCAAACTGCCGGTCGATCAGAGCTTCGAGCAGCGCGGTCTTGGATTTATAGTCGTAGACCACCCTTGATTTGCTGATTCCTGCCTCCTGAGCCACAGCATCGATGGAGAGGTGGGATGCACCATGCTTGACAACAACCCGCTCGATTGCGTCAAGTATTTCTGCGTCGGTGACTTTTTTCGGTCTTGACATAATGTATTATCCTTGACCGAATTTAAGAACGACCGTTCTTTTATGCAAATGTTTTCGGTGATTTTTATAGAGGAAGAGAGTTGGTGACGTTGTTTTGCAAGCGCCGGAGCTTTACCATAGCAAACATGTGCGTGGAAGAGTTTTAACCGCGAAATACTCGAAACCACACGAAAGAAGAGATTTATTCCGGTGAAATTGGAGAGATTTCTTCGGTTGGCACTCTCCCGTAAAAGCTTGAACATGATAGAGCTGAGTCAGCAGGATTGAGATTTTTTCATGCAGCACAACGGGGGGAAAGTGATGATTCCTGAGAAATTAACGGAAATATTAAAGCATGACGGAGTGGTTGCGATTGCAACTCTTGGGCAGAATGGACCGCACATGGTCAATACCTGGAACAGTTACATACGCATTACCGATGCAGAGCGCATCCTGATTCCTGTCGGCTATATGCAGCTTACGGAAGCGAACATTGCGTTTAACAATCAGGTGCTGATTACACTCGGCAGCCGCAAGGTCGCCGGAAATATGGGACCCGGTGCAGGCTTTCTGATCAAGGGCACGGCGTGCATCGAAACCTCGGGCGCAGATTTTGATGTCATCAAGACAAAATTTGCCTGGGCACGTGCTGTTATGGCCGTAACCGCCAGCTCCATTGAGCAGACCTTGCAGGACACCGCAACAAATCTCATCTGCCTGCGCGGACGGAGCCCCGTCCGCCTTGCGCTTAACCCGCTCACGACAATGTATAGATACTTCTATCAATAAATGCATTTACTAATTCGTCAAATATTGATAAAAATATCTATATTTGTTCTTTATATCGTCACTGGTTACGATATATGATATAAGGAAAAACGGGGATTCGTGATGAAGGTTGAAGGCTTGTTGAGTGATGAAGCGATTTTGGGAGAGCTGGGCGGACGATTGGCACAGCGTCGGCTGGAGCTTCAGCTTACCCAGGAGATGCTTGCGGAGCAGGCGGGCGTATCGAAGCGGACCGTGGAGCGTGTCGAGGCAGGAGCTACGGCGCAGATGTCGACTATGATCCGGATTCTTCGGGTATTGGCGCTGCTTGATCGGCTGGAAACATTGGTGCCCGAGTCCGGAGCGCGTCCGATGGATCTGCTCCGGCTGAAAGGCAAGGTGCGAAAGCGAGCCACAGGCAGGAGAAAACCAACCGATGAAGAGCCCTGGACGTGGGGTGACGAAGCATGAGCACGATGGCAATGGTAAATCTGTGGGGACGCACGATCGGTGCGGTGTCGCTGGATGGCAATGCTGCGGCCGCTTCCTTTGAATATGATCCCGCTTTCATCAGCAGCGGTATTGAGGTAGCCCCGCTGATGATGCCTCTATCAGGGAGGATCTACTCCTTCCCGTCGCTGAATCCGGAAACCTTCCATGCTCTTCCGGGGCTTTTGGCGGATTCACTGCCGGATCGGTTTGGCAGTGCGTTGATTGATGCCTGGCTTACCCGGTCCGGGCGTATGCCGGAGTCGTTCAATGCGGTGGAGCGCCTCTGTTACATCGGTTCGCGCGGCATGGGTGCGCTGGAGTATGCTCCGGCAATCCGATTGGGTGCACCCGCATCTTCCCGAGTTGAGGTTGACAAGCTGGTAGCGTTGGCGTCGGAAATATTGACCCATCAGAGCAACCAGCAGGGGTGGATGCATGAGGAGGGAGAGAAAACGGAACTTCCTGATATTTTGCGGGTCGGCACTTCGGCCGGCGGTGCGCGGGCCAAGGCGGTGATTGCCTGGAATCCGAAAACCAACGAAGTCCGTTCAGGTCAGGTGCGGGCTGGCAGTGGATTTGAGTACTGGCTGATGAAGTTCGACGGTGTCAGCGGTAACAGGGATAAGGAGCAGGAAGAGCCGAAGGGATACGGCGCAATCGAGTATGCCTATTACAGGATGGCGGTGGATGCGGGAGTTACCATGACTCCGTGCTGCCTCTTCGAGGAGAATGGGCGTCGCCATTTCATGACGAAGCGGTTCGACAGACTGGAAGGCGGAGGCAAGCTGCACATGCAGTCGCTTTGCGGCATGGCGCATTATGATTTCAATCAGGCGGGAGCATACGGCTACGAGCAGGCTTTGCAGGTAATCCGCCGACTGGAACTGCCGATGGCTGCCATTGAGGAGCAGTTCCGGCGGATGGTTTTCAATATTGTGGCCCGTAATCAGGATGACCACGTAAAGAATATTGCCTTCCTGATGGACAAGAGTGGAAAGTGGTCGCTCTCACCCGCTTTCGACATGACCTACAGCTATCAGCCGGGCGGTAAATGGACATCAACTCATCAAATGACGTTGCAGGGCAAGCGGAATGGCTTTACCCTGGCGGATTTCAGGGCGTGCGCAAAGAGCGCATCCATGAAGCGCGGGCGTGCGGAAACCATCATTGCTGAAGTACGGAACGTTGTCGCCCGATGGAGGGAGTATGCTGAGGAGTCGCGCGTGAGCCCTCCGCAACGGGATACAATAGAGGCGGCCCTGAGAGTAAAGCCCTTTACATAAACCCGAATATTAAAATTGCCTTGTATTTGTGTGCCAGAACAGCATAAAAAGCCTTGTGTTTTTGCATCAAAAGAGCACAAACTGCCTTGTCTTTTTCAATCAGTTTACCGGTTGACAACCTCGATTTTGACTTTGGCGGTACCCTTGTCATAAAATCCAAGCCTTTTTGCCGCTTCGGCACTCAGATCGATAATCCGGTTATCGACAAAGGGTCCCCGGTCGTTGACCCTGACTACAATAGAAGCATTGGTTTCAAGGTTGGTTACCTTTACCAGGGCAGGCAGGGGAAGATATTTGTGTGCGGCACTTGGTTTTGAGGGATCAAAAATTTCGCCGTATGCGGTCGGCTGTCCGTTATGCTGCTTCAGGGTTTCATGACCATACCATGAAGCCAAACCAGTCTCCTCATAGGAATTAGCCTCTTCATAGCTCATTGGCACATAGACCTTGCCGTTGATGACGTAGGGGGTGTTTTTCAGTTTTCCTGTCCGGTAGGCCTCTTCAGGTGAAATTCCACCTATATATGAGGATCGGGAAGAGGTACATGAACTGAGTGCCAGAGGCAGCAGCAGGCATCCGGCCAGAAATAATTTGCGCATCGAATCGTACATGGATGTAAGCTTTTGGGTGCCTTTTTATTTTAATAAATGTCAATTTACGCTTATTCTTCCTCTATTAACACTATTTTTAACTTTCCGGTATTGAGCCTTGAGGGTTTTGCTGTTGGAAAGAGAGAATTTACCCCGTGTGAACATGGTTGCAGAACCTGAGGCCCGCAGTCCTTTCGGCGTTTTAATCATACATGGTTTTACCGCAACGCTTGAGAGTGTGGAGGCGTTGCGCAAGCCCTTGCAGGAAATGGGCATTCCTGTCTCCATACCGTTGCTTGCCGGTCATGGTGCCCCGTCACCCGATGCACTTCATGGAGTAGGATGGGAGGCTTGGCTTAAGGATGCAGAGCTGGCGTTTCGGGATTTCTCACTGGAGGTGGAGCGGGTTATCGTGATCGGGCACAGTATGGGTGCACTGCTTGCCCTTAATCTTGCTGTACGCCACCCGAAACAGGTTGATTCTCTTATCCTTGCAACACCGGCACTCAGGCTTGTCTCTCTGTTTGCACCGGGCAGGCCACTCCATTTTGCGGCCCCGTTGGTCAGCATGATTATCAAAAAGTGGGATCTGAAAAGTGATTTGCAGGAGCTGCGGCCCCGGTGCCAGGCTCCCCATTACGCCTGGGTTCCGACCGAAGCGATTCTCTCCCTGTTTGAATTGATCGAGAGAACCGAGTCACTGCTGGATCGGGTCAATGTGCCTTTCATGATTCTGCATAACCGAAAGGAGGCAACCGTGCTTCCCCAGAGCGCAACCATGCTCTGCAACCGGGTATCGACGGCTTCTGTTGAACGCTCAATTGTCTGGTTTGAGTGTTCCGGACACCAGATTTTCTGTGATTGTGAACGGGATAAAGCGGTTCGGACTATCATGACGTATGTCGCAGGCAGAACCGGTCGAAAGGAGTAAGCTTTTGAATGGCTCTTTGCGATTCATGTGCGTCAAGTTGACGAATGCAGGTTACGGTTTTATATTCCTGAACGAAGTGATCTTTATTCTCTTGCACCCAAAACACAACAGAAATGAATACGTTTATCCGCAGAGCGGTTTCCACCCTTCTCCTGCTCTTTTCAATGCTGTTTTACGCTCTGCCGCTGAAGGCGAGTGCTCCTGACAGCTCACCGGAAACCGGGAAAAAACAGGCGGTTGTGCTCAACGAACTTGGGTTCGCTTCAGGGTATGTGTGGGGTTCGCTGAATAGAAAAGCGGATAACATGACCGTGTATCCGCTCATTGCACGGGTTGGATTCAATATGAACCGATTGCTGGGTATCGAGAGCGCAAAGAGCACCCTGCAACTGGCACTTGAGCCGCAGGTGAATCTGATTTCCGGTCCGCAGGATGGTGTTGAAGCCGGTTGCGGTATCGGTCTGCGCTATTTCCGCAAACTCGCCTCTCCGGTGGATCTTTTTTTTGAAGCAAGCTTTGCGCCCATGTTTTTAAGTGTTGATTCGATCGAGCAGGGCAAAGCCGGGTTTAACTTTCTTGATCATTTCGGTTCAGGCCTTCAATACCGGCTATCGGACAAAACGGCGGTTTTTGGCGGCTACCGCTGGCGTCACATCTCCCACGCAGGGCTTGTTGACCGTTCGAACATGGGCATTAACTCGAACGCCATCATAGCCGGGGTTTCATGGCTCTATTAATGGACACCTCTGTTAATTTGTTCCGCGATTCGATTGCTTCGTTGGGCGGTGCTCAAAATCCTCATGTACTCGGTGTACATTCCGGTTTCTGCGCTCCGTTCGCCTCGCACTCAAACCGCTCACGACAATTAATAGAGATGCCCTGATGTTCAGCAACGTGTTTGCTCTGAAAAAAGATCGGCATTATGCGGGTTATTGATCTCACGCATACCATAGAGCCCGGAATGGCGGTCTATCCGGGGATGCCCGGGCCTGAATTTCAGCCGATTGCCACTATTGAAAAAGAGGGCTTTGCCGAGCAGCTCATCACACTCTCCTCGCATACCGGCACCCATATCGATCTCCCCTCCCATATTCTTCCCGAAATGACAACACCCGATGTTTTTGCGGTTGAACAATTTGCCGGAAAAGGTGTCGTCATGGATGTTCACGATGCCGCCGGAGGGGTGATCAGCAAAGAGCTGCTCAAGCCGTTCTCTGCATTGATTGGTTCGTGCGAATTTCTTCTGCTCTGCTCAGGATGGAGCGACTACTGGGGCCGGCCGGATTATTTCAGAGGATATCCGGCGCTCTCGGTTGAAGCCGCACACTGGCTCACGGGTTTTGAACTGAAGGGGATCGGGGTTGATATGATCTCTGTGGATCTTCCGGATGCAGTTGATCTCCCTGTTCACAGAAAACTGCTCGGGAAAGGGATTGTGCTCATCGAGAATCTGACTGTACTGTCGTCACTTCCCGATTCTCCCTTCACTTTTTGCGCTTTTCCGCTGAAAATAGCCGGAGCTGAGGCTTCGCCGATCCGTGCGGTTGCCCTTGTTGGATAAAAGGTACCAGCAAAGATTATTTAATTGGAAGTTAATTGAGAGGGCGTTACCTTTGAGTACACAGGATTTAATCCACTGTTCTTTATCATCGCAATAACTACGGTTCGTAATTCGTACCACTACTATGCTCATGTACTCTTCGATTACCAGAAAAGTGCTTATGGCGCTTGCGGGGCTTTTTCTGGTTACCTTCCTCATCGTGCATCTCGGTATCAATCTTTTGCTGCTGAAATCCGATGGAGGCGCTGCGTTTACTGAAGCGGCAACCTTTATGGCTACCAATCCGATCATAAAGGTATTTGAAATTGTTCTTTTTGCAGGCTTTTTGCTTCACATCTTCTTCGGGATGCTGGTCTCCGGCCAGAACCGCGCTGCACGCGCGACCCGCTATGAGTGTGCCAACGCTTCGGACACCTCCTTTTTTTCAAAGTACATGTTCCACACCGGCATTATTGTACTCATCTTCCTGCTTCTTCATTTTATAGATTTCTACTTTATCAAGACAGGTCTTGTCGCCCCGCCTCCCGGCATCGAACGGCACGACTTCTATCATCGCGCACTGCTGCTCTTCTCATCGCCCTGGTACTCCCTGATCTATATTGCCGGTTTTGTTTCTCTCGGCATCCATCTCAATCATGCAATCCAGTCGGCATTTCAGACCCTTGGATGGAACCACAGCCGCTATATGGGAACAGTCAAGCTTGCAAGCACGATCTACTCGGTATGCATTGCAGCAGGATTCAGCCTTGTTCCGGTCTATCTTCTGTTCATCAAGTAAACAAGAGCAGCTAACTGTGTTATTTACCGAAAACAACACTCACTACACGTTTCAATGACACGCCTCAACGCCAGAATCCCTGAAGGGCCGGTGGCAGACAAATGGACCGCCTACAAATCGGGATGCAAGCTGGTAAACCCCAACAATAAACGCAAACTTGACATCATCGTGGTTGGTACCGGTCTTGCCGGGGCCTCTGCAGCCGCCTCTCTCGGAGAGCTTGGCTACAATGTCAAGGCATTCTGCTATCAGGATACACCGCGCCGTGCTCACAGCATCGCTGCACAGGGTGGAATCAATGCCGCAAAGAACTATGCCAACGACGGTGACAGTGCCTACCGGCTTTTTTATGACACCATTAAAGGCGGCGATTACCGGGCGCGTGAAGCCAATGTTTACCGTCTCGCTGAAGTCAGCAACCAGATTATCGACCTCTGTGTTGCCCAGGGTGTGCCTTTTGCCCGTGAGTATGGCGGGCTTCTGACCAACCGCTCTTTCGGCGGAGCCCAGGTGTCAAGAACCTTCTTTGCGAGGGGCCAGACAGGCCAGCAGTTGCTGCTCGGGGCCTATGGTGCCTTAAGCCGTCAGATTGCCGCTGGTACCGTTACGCTCTACAATCGGCGCGATATGCTTGATCTGGTGCTTGTTGACGGAAAGGCGCGGGGAATCATTACCCGGAATCTGGTTACCGGTGAGATTGAGCGCCATGCAGCACATGCGGTTGTGCTGGCAAGCGGCGGG
>NZ_MPJE01000103.1:0-3814 GCF_001975465.1 Chlorobium sp. KB01 | reverse complement strand
CTAGCAGCCTGTCGGACTAACAAAGCCGCGTAATACATTGGAAAAATGTCTGTAAAGCATTATCTTAGCGTAAGATAATTACTTATTTCAGAGGCTGGAGCCGCAGCATTCATTTCCTGATTTCACACTATGAACATCGACTTTATCATAGCAGATCGTGATACCCCGTTTCTTTTTCCACCGTCAGTACAGGAGTGGTTGCCAAAAGACCATCTGGCCCGATTTGTGGTAGATATGGTGAGCCAACTCGACTTATCATCCCTGAGGGGAACCTATACCGGTAAAGGCTCAAGGGCTTATGATCCGACGATCCTGCTGAGTATGCTTTTTTACGGATATTCAACGGGAGTGTTTTCAAGCAGAAAACTTGAACAGGCGAGCTATGATTCTGTTGCATTCCGCTACATTACCGGCAATCAACATCCGGATCACGATACCATAGCAACGTTCAGGAAACGGTTTTCTGAGGAGTTACAAGGACTGTTTGTTCAGATACTAACCATTGCCCATGAAATGGGGATACTGAAGCTTGAAACCGTGAGCCTTGATGGTACGAAAATCAAGGCCAATGCCTCGAAGCATCAGGCGTTAAGCTGGCAGTACGCGTGTAAAATCGAAACGCAACTCAAAGAAGAAGTCAAGCAATTATGGCTGCTGGCAGATCAAGCCGATCAAGCAATAATACCTGATGGAATGAAGATTCCAGAAGAACTTGAGCGGCGAGAAAAACGTCTTGCAACCATAGCGGAAGCCAAGAAAAAAATTGAAGCAAGAGCAGCAGAACGGTATGATCAGGAAAAGCAAACCTACGAAAACAAGCTTGCCGAACGGGAAAAGAAAGCAAAGGAAAGTGGCAAAAAACCAGGAGGCAAACCGCCAAAACCACCGGAACCAGGTCCAAAACCGCACGACCAGATAAACCTGACCGATGAAGAATCACGGATCATGCCGACAAGCGGAGGCGGATTCGTGCAGGCGTTCAATGCTCAGGCCTGCGTCGATATCGCAACCATGCTCATTGTCGCCGTTCATACGACCCAACAGCCCAATGATAAGCAGCAAATAGAAACGGCAATTGAAGCACTGGAAAAGCTGCCCGAAAAACTCGGTCAAGTCAATGAAATCATAGCGGATACCGGATATTTCAGTAAAGCAAACGTGGATGCATGTGAAGAGGCGGGAATCAATCCGCTTATAGCAGTTGGCAGAGACAAGCATAATCAAAGCCTCGAAGTTCGATTCAATAAACCGGCACCCGTAGCGGAAGATGCAGACAGTGTTACCAAAATGAAATACCGATTGAAAACCCCGGAAGGGAAAGCCATTTATGGCCAGCGCAAGAGCACCGTAGAGCCAGTATTTGGAATTATCAAATCAGTGCTGGGGTATCGACAATTTAAGCGCCGAGGGTTGGAAAATGCCCATGCAGAATGGACGCTGATAAGCCTTGCCTGGAATCTGAAAAGGATGCATGTCTTGGCGAAGCCACGCATAAAAATGCCAGTAATGGCCGCATGTAAAGCAAAATCAGGAGTACAAGGCAACCAATTGTCCGCATTTTGGCGTAATATGTACCAACAATGGTTTTCTATGACCAAAATGCACATAAAAAGGGAGTTCGACGGCTGGTTTGCTGTAAGCTTCTCTATCGTTAGTCCGACAGGCTGCTAGAAGTGACCAACCCAGACGACATAGGTGGCCTTGTCGGTTATATCGAATACACTTTCGGCAAGCTCGACGTGCTCGTGAACAATGCAGGGATCGCTCTTGAGTGGGACGGGAGGCCAACCGATGCGGATAAGGTTCGCCGAACAATTGAGGTTAATCTCATCGCCCCTTACGCGATTACCGAGGCCCTTGTGCCACTTCTTTCGCGCAGCGAAGACGCTCGGGTAATCAACCAGTCTTCAATGCTGGGCTCAATCGGCAATGCAGAAAATGCATGGGATCAGGTTTCAACCTTTATGGCTGTAGGCTACTCGACCTCAAAGGCTGGGCTTAACATGCTGACGGTGATGCAATCCAAGACGCTCGCGAGCAAGGGTATTGCGGTAGCCGCCGCCCATCCCGGTTGGGTGAAGACCGATCTCGGGACCCAGGCGGCCCCGATGGAGGTCGACCTAGGTGCCAGCACGGTCGTCAATCTCGTGACCATTGCTCGGGATCAGTTCCCGCACGGTCAGCTAATGCACAAAGGGAAACGCATGCCTTGGTGAGTCCGTTGTGTGATCTGACGAGGCGGATCCATCTAATTATTGTCCCCATAGAAGATCGCTGTGCGGTTCGTTTGACAATCTCATTAATTGTAGCTACATTAAAGTTATGAGAGTTGAGTTCGACCCCGCCAAGGATGCAGCAAACCAGGCGAAGCACGGTGTGTCTCTGGCTATGGCAGGCGACCTCGACTGGGAAGCTGCACTGGTTTGGGTTGATGAACGGTTTGAGTACGGCGAGTCGTGAATGATTGCGCTCGCTCCGCAAACCGAAATCCTGTACTGTGTGGCATTTGTAGACCGGGGCGAATTGCGAAGGATCATCAGCCTCCGCCGCGCCAATCGTCGTGAGGTGAAACACTATGTCGAAAATTTCTAAGCGTTCAACCATCCTCATGCCCACTGCGGAAGAGGACAAGGCCATTACTGCGGCAGCTAAAAGTGATCCTGACGCGCAGCCACTCACGCCAAAGCAACTGAAGGCGATGGTGCCTATCCGCGCCCTGCGTGGTCGTCCGAGGTCTGAAAAGAAGAAGCTGCTTGTGTCGGTGCGATATAGCCCCGAGGTCATCGCCTGGTTCAAGTCAACCGGTG
Source organism: Chlorobium sp. KB01 (assembly GCF_001975465.1). Taxonomy (NCBI): domain Bacteria; kingdom Pseudomonadati; phylum Chlorobiota; class Chlorobiia; order Chlorobiales; family Chlorobiaceae; genus Chlorobium; species Chlorobium sp. KB01. The sequence goes on along the minus strand of NZ_MPJE01000103.1, from coordinate 1,007 downwards.
AAGGTTGGCAATCGCGAATGGATGGTGTGCTTCGTAAGTACGTAACGCGCCATTCCCGTAGCGCTTGAAATGTGACCGAACCCTACGGTTAACCGGACGCTGCGCGATAAAGCCGCACAACAAGCCTCGTCATCCCACTTGATTTTATGCAATGATATGCTTACCTTTAACGTTAGTAACTTAATCCGAGAGTATGATTGTTTCGTTTGGCTCCCAAGAGACAGAAAAAATTTGGCAAGGGGAGCGAGCAAAGGGTCTGCCAAATGAAATCCAGGAGACCGCGAGGAGGAAGTTGAGAATGCTTAACAACTCAATAAATTTAATTGATTTAAGGGTTCCTCCGGCGAATCGTCTGGAAAAGCTTTCGGGCAGGTATAAAGAATTTCACAGCATCCGGATTAACGATCAATGGCGGATCATTTTCAAATGGGTTGAAGGGAATGCATTCGAAGCGGAAATTATTGACTATCACTGAAATGAACGAGCTTAGAAATATTCATCCGGGAGAGGTTTTGATGGAAGAGTTTTTAATTCCATTGGCGATCTCGGCATACAGACTATCCAAGGATATCGGGATTCCTCAGACACGGATATCCGAAATCGTGAAAGGTAAGCGGCGTATTACGGCCGACACGGCACTACGCCTTTCACAATATTTCGGGAACTCCGCAAAATTCTGGTTAGGCATGCAGGATGACTATGATATTGAAGAAGGCATGCAGATCAAGCGAGCCGAAATCAATTCCATTCTTCGCTACACGAGTAGCGTTGTATAAAAGCCCTCACTGAATACTTGATACACTCCGATATGTCCTGACCGCTCAGGGCTCTTGCCGGTTTTTTATAACGGCGTCCCTACCCCATAAAAAAAGCATCCCGCGCAACCTTGAATCCAGGCATAAAGTGAGAGACGTGCTCTTTTCTAAAGAAAATTAAAATATAACCTTAAATAATATGTATGCCTTGTTTATCTTGCCTTAAAATTTTAGTATATCTTTAGGCCAGAT
>NZ_MPJE01000102.1:0-2794 GCF_001975465.1 Chlorobium sp. KB01 | reverse complement strand
GTACTCTCCCTCAAGCAGAAAATATATTATTTACCTCTGTCACTTACGTCCCCCCTACTTCAGATTGTTTCCGGATCGCAAGCTAAGAGGCTTGTTTCTCGGTTCGAAAAATTCAAACCCGTAATCCTTGACTTTGAACATGTGGAAGAGACCGGGCAGGCATTTGCCGATAAGATTTTCAAAGTCTTTGACATATCACACTGCCATGATCTAAAGGCCATTGAGATAAGCCATAACGAATGATATGAATACCATTAATCCCCGTGTCAGTAACTATCATACCTTGCTCTTTGCCGATTCCAATCGGCGCTTTCATACCTTCCATCTATTTTTGTTGCCGGAATGTTGCCGGAATACTGGGGATGCCGAGGGCTGGCATGAGCCAGATATTGCGTTACTGACAAGCCAGAGATTTTGGAAAACAAGGGCTGATTTATTTTTATCACCACTGTCACTTACGTCCCTTATTCCGTCACTGCAACAGAACGCTGATAAAAGTGAGCGTTATGAATGCCATCCCCTAATTTCGGGATTAAATTCTTTTGGATTAATCAAGCAGCCCTGAAGGATTTCTTTACGCCTGGAAGTTGTATGTATCAAACAAAGCAGTATCTTTATGTACACTTTCAAGACACACAATATAAAGCTGATATGCCACAAATTCCGGTAAACAGTAATGAGCGACTATCATTGCGCATAGCTTCAGCAGAGAAATCTCTTCTGATACGTGCTGCGGCACTACAGGGTACGCATTTGACCGAGTTCGTCACTCGGGCCGTTGTTTCAGCAGCACAAAAAGTAATTGATCAGAACGAACGAATCGAGCTTACAGAACGGGACAGTATGCTCATTTTGAATCTGCTGGAAGAACCTCCTGCGCCAAATGTAAAGCTCATGGCGGCAGCATTCGCCCTGCCAAAACGATCATGACACTGCCTGCCTGGCATGAAGAACCGATCACCAAACACCATGATCGAGCAGCTTTTGATTGCGGTAACGATGCTCTCAATGAGTTCCTGTTGCGCCATGCCAGAAACAGTCACGATAAAGGTGGAGCAAAAACGTTTCTTGCGGTGGATGACTCAGCCGATAAGAAAATTCTTGGTTTTTACAGCCTGAGCCCGGCGTCTGTTGCTTATAAAAATACTCCCGAGGTTGTCAAAAGAGGATTGGCTCGTCATGAAATTCCTGTGTTCAGACTTGGTCGTTTAGCGGTTTATCGATCCGTTCAGGGAAAGGGATTAGGCGGACAGTTATTGCTTTCTGCTGGCCGTCGCTGCATTCTTGCGGCTTTAGAGGTCGGTGGTGTCGGGATCCTCATTGATGCTAAAAATGATCGAATTGCGTCCTGGTACGCCAGCTTCGGAGCCCTGCCGCTCCTTGATGCACCACTTACTTACTCTCCTGCTTCCACTCAAAACGATCTATGCGGCACTCCATACAGCCGGAAAACTTTAGTAAAGTCACAAAAATCAAAGCATTGCGGGAGCGTGAGGAGGTGAGCAAGACAGTATCCGCCCTTTAGATGAACGTGAACAAAGACTCCGTCAGCCAGTGGGAACGGGGTCTTAAAAAACCAGCAGGGCTGACACTGAAACTCCTTTCTCCTGTAAAAAGGAAGGGACTCTCGGCTATCACCTGACTTGCTCATTTCTGATTGGCTGTGACATCATCAACAGAAAAGATATGCGAAGAGCATTACTTGAACGTGATACCTGTCGTCCCGTGAAGATTTGAAAATAGAAAGTGAAATTTTACTCACCCCTGTCACTTACGTCCCATAGTCCCGCTTCTCCATCACCCGCTTCAGCTCCAGCCCCTCAGCCAGTGCCTGCGCAGTCGATATCCCGTGAATTGCCGCCGCTTCCGGCGGAATGGAAAACCCGTCGGGTCTGACGATATAGTTGCCGGAACCGGTTTGATTGCCACCGCCGTCAAAAGAGAGATAAGCCAGCTGCACCAGCCTTGGCCAGTTGTTCAGGTCCGTCACCGGAGCCTTCCAGTTTCGCGGCAGACCCGTTGATTCCGTATCAAAAAATAGGTACATGGGTTATTATGTTATCGGTCGTCATAATGGCCGTAAACAGAAAGAAGGTGGACTGTTACAGTTTTATCATCTACGTGATAGACAAGGCGGTGTTTCCGGGAAATCCTTCGCGACCAGCAACCGGAAAAATCGTACCTGAGCTGTTCGGGTTTACCTGTTCCTGAAAAAGGGTGATCAATAAGTTCTTCAAGAATTCCGGCAAGTTTGCGGAGCGCAACCATGTCGCCTGACTTCTTGAGTTTCTCTATATCTTCTCGGGCAACGTCAGTGTAGACAAGCGTATAGGCCATCACTCAAGACCAAGCAGGTTTTTGATATCTGATTTTTTGAGCACCGTTGTTTTACCCTCTTCTACCTGCTGAAGAGAGCGCTGTAAATGCTTAACAACCTTGGGATCCGAAAAATAACGGTCGGTATCGCTCATTTTACTGGCAGGGATAATTTCATAGGTTTCGCTCTTTCCGCACTGGATAATTACCCGTTCCTTGTTTGCGATATCAAGGTATTTCCGGAGGTTACGCCTCAACTCTGTAGTACTTATTGCAATCATAATTGTTTCTCTTCAGGTATCACTATAGTGTACAAATTATTAGCAATATAGCCCAATTCCGGATAACTCCCCTAAACCGATACTGCAACCTGCGTTGATCTTCAAAGCGCCGGATCACGACCCGGCAGGTTTCACTCGCGTAACTGAAAAGAATGAATGTCGTCCCGTAGGATGGTACTCTCCCTCAAGCAGAAAAT
>NZ_MPJE01000101.1:0-5755 GCF_001975465.1 Chlorobium sp. KB01 | reverse complement strand
ACATTAACTCGCTAACTCAACAAGGCATTTTCTCCATTTCCATCTGAGGCAAAACAGAAGTATTTTGCGTGATCAACAGAATCAGATGCAGAACCTTCCTCAATTGCCTTTTTCCGCTCCGGTAAAGGAAGCTCCCCCTTCGGATGAAAGTACCCTGCGTGTCAATGTTAACGCTTTTGTTTTTTCGGGTTATGAGGGTCTTGCTACGGAAGCCGAGCTTCAGGCAGTTGTTGCAGGAGCTGTCGGTAAAAAACTCTCATTCTCGGAGCTCTCAGGTGAGGCGGAGAAGGTTACTGCATTTCTCAAGCAGAAGGGGTGGTTTCTTGCGCGGGCATATCTGCCCAAACAGGATGTCACCATGGGTACGATTGAAATTTCCGTTACTCCGGGTAAAAGTGACGGAAACCTTACCATAAACCGCGACAAACAGGCAAGAATATCCGATAAAAAACTTCGAGGCTTTGTCAAGAGCGCCCTGGAGGCAGGCAAGCCGATCAATGAACGTGCGCTTGAGCGTTCGGTGCTGCTCATCAGCGATCTGCCGGGTATCTCAGCCAGGGCATCCCTTGCTCCCGGTACCATGACCGGTACCAGTGGAGTAGAACTTGCCGTAGCTGAAGGCCCTGTGTTTTCAGGATCAATCTGGAGTGATAACCAGGGTAATCTCTATACCGGTGAGTGGCGAGCCAACTCCATGTTCACATTCAATGACCCTTTCTGCTGCGGTGACCAGGTAACCTTGATGCTGACAGAAGGAGAACGACTGCGTCAGGGACGTGTCGGCTATCTTTTTCCCATTGGTTATGACGGACTCAAGGGAAATCTCGCCTACACCGCTATGAGCTACGAGCTTGGAAGTGATCTCCTGATCCTCCAGTATGGTGGAAAGAGCAGCAGTATTGACGCCGGATTGAGTTATCCGCTTCGCCGGAGCAGGGCGGGAAATATCATAACGAGTATTTCATACAGCAACAAGTCACTTATCGACAGTCAATACGAAATTGAACTCCATCACAAGAGGGTAAACAGCGTGCTCTTTTCGACCAACGCAGACCATTACGATGCGATTTTAGGCGGGGGATACAGCAGCCTGACTGTAGCAGTAACGGCCGGAACTGTGCATGAAGCCAACCAGCTCGCCGCCGCCGCTTCAAGCAGGGGCGAAGGTCGTTATGCCCGTCTGAATGTTACTGTTATGCGCCAGCAGCGCCTGACAGAGAAGATCAATCTCAATGTATCGGTGAGTGGACAGAGAGCCGATGACCTGCTTGACAGCAGCGAAAAATTCTCCCTTGGAGGGCCAAACGGTGTCCGGGCCTATCCGATCAGTGAGGCTTCAGGAGATGAAGGGGAGCTGCTGAATGCCGAGATCCGATATTCACCAGCAGTTCCGAAGGGGTGGGGAAGTCTTCAGTTCAGCGGGTTCTATGATGCCGGACATATCAGACTCCAGAAGCATGAGGTGGAGATTCCGGCTACAGCGACCAATCTGAACAGTTACTGGCTTCGTGGAGCCGGATTCGGTATCAGTTACGCTATTGACGGGAGATTGACACTGCGAGGAAGCCGGGCATGGGTGATCGGAGATAATCCGGGACGAAGCGTTGCCGGAAATAACTCGGACGGCAGGAGTGACAGGAGCAGGATGTGGCTTATGGCACTCTTCTCCTTTTAACAAAGAGCGTTAGCTCGTGAGACGCAAGGTTGCAGTATTTCTTTTTACTTTACGTATATTATTCTTTTAAGCCTTTAATTTTAACAAGTAAGCAGAGCTGAACCACTCATTGACAAAATTTATTGTCAAAAGCAGCAGATAAATTTTAAACAAGAGCAGTTTTAACCAGATAAACCGACCATAAAAATGGAACAAAATATACCCCTTGAGAATCTGCCACTGTTTTACAGTCGTCCGATTCCGCTTAACAGGGAGGCTCATGCATCTCTGACCGTCAGCCCGAGCCCGGAAGGATACCGGTATGCCGCATCAGCCCGGACTGTTCTGCTTGCAACGGCAGAATTTTTTGATGCCGGCCGTTTCTATCCGATTATTTTCAGCAATACTTCCGACAATGCCATTCTTCCTGTTGCACTTTTAGGGCTTGAGGAGAATGAAAACCTTTTTGTTGATGATGAAGGTGCCTGGCACGGCCACTATATACCGGCATACATCAGGCGCTATCCGTTCATTACCACGGACGGTACCGAGGGTCAGACCACGGTCTGTTTTGACGAGGATTTTGACGGCTTCAATCTGGAAGGCGGCCTTCCGCTTTTCGAGGATGGAGAGCCTGCACCGAAAATGCTTGAAATCCAGGCTTTTCTTCAGGACTATCTTCTTCAGATGGATCGGGCACGGCAGTTCGGCGCCCAGCTTGCCGAATATGGATTGATCAGAGCGGTTGATCTGCAGGCGACTCCGGCAGAAGGGAGCCCTATTGCACTCAATGGCCTGCTTGTGGTTGATGAGGAGAAGCTTGCACAGCTTTCAGATAGCGAAGTAACTAAACTGTTCCGCAGCGGCGCACTGGCGTTGATTCATGCGCATCTGCTCTCCCTGCGCAACGTTGATGCTCTTGTAGAGCGAAAGGTTCAGGGAACGCAACGCTGAACAAAACAGAAGGGGTTATAAACATGTTGTGTAAGGTTGCATCGAGATAACCGACAGTGAACAGGATTTTTAACATCATCTGGTCGAAATCGAAGGAGCGGTGGATAGTCGTTTCCGAGAAGGTCAAGACCAATGGCGGTGTCCCAAAATCAAGGCTCAAAAGCCTTGCGGTTTTGCTTGCGCTGTTTACCTCCGCAGAGCGTGCCTATGCCCTTGACCCCGGAGATCTCCCTTCGGGCGGTGTGATCACCTCCGGGGAGGGAACCATTACCACCAGTGGCACTCAGTTGACCGTAAACCAGTCAACACCGCAGATGATTGCCAACTGGCAGAGCTTCAACATCGGAGCCGATGCCGGAGTGCGTTTCAACCAGCCCAACAGCTCTTCAGCAGTTCTCAATCGCATCACCGACCAGAACCCCACCCGGATCATGGGTTCGCTCTCGGCCAACGGCCGGGTATTCCTGCTTAACCCCTCGGGCATTATTTTTGGCAGTACAGCACGTGTTGATGTCGGTGGTCTGGTCGCCTCGTCGCTCAATATGCTCGACAGCGACTTCCTTTCCGGCAGGTACCGATTCAGCAACAGCGGCAGTGCCGGTCAAGTTATCAATCAGGGAACCATAACGGCCATGCCGGGAGGTGTGGTGGCGCTGATCGCCCCCAAAGTAACCAACGAGGGGAGCGTCACGGCCCCTGGCGGAAGCGTGGCTCTGGCTGCAGGCAATCAGCTCTCCCTTGATTTCCATGGAGACGGACTCATCACCCTTACGGTGGATCAGGGAGCGGTTGACGCTCTGGCCGAAAATAAAGGATTGATCAAGGCTGATGGAGGCCGGGTGATCATGACGGCCAAAGCGGCCGATGCTCTGGTTCAGTCGGCGGTGAACAACAGCGGAATTATTGAGGCAAGAAGCCTGCAGGCGAGAGGCGGCAGGATTATTCTTGATGCCGAGGGCGGCATGACGATGATAGCCGGCAAAGTGGATGCATCCTCGCCAGACGGAAAGGGCGGTTCGGTGATTGCTACGGGAGATCGTGTTCTGGTGAAGGATGGAGCACACCTCACCGCCTCGGGCGCAACCGGCGGAGGAGAGGTACTGGTTGGCGGAAGCTGGCAGAACAGCGACAGTTCGGTTCGTCAGGCGACCGGCACCATTGTTGAGCCGGGCGCGCTGCTTGAAGCGAGTGCCATCGACACCGGCGATGGCGGCACCGTGGTAGCGTGGTCGGACGTGACCAACCCGGACTCCGTCACTCGTGCTTATGGTACCTTTGAAGCGAAGGGCGGAGCCAACGGCGGTGACGGTGGAAGAATCGAGACTTCAGGACACTGGCTGGATGTAGAGGGATCAAAGGGCGGAGCTTCCGCGCTGCATGGAAGCAGCGGACTCTGGCTCTTTGACCCGTACAATGTCACCATCGCAGGTTCTGCTGATGCAGGCGGTGGATGGGGTGGAGCAAATACCAATATCTGGACACCGAATGCATCCGGTTCAACAATACTCAGTACGGGTCAACTGCTGACCTCACTCAATGCAGGAACCAGTGTAACGGTAACAACAACAGGCGGTGGATCTGAAGATGGAAATATTACCGTTAGCAGTGCGATTACGAAAAGTACGAGCACCGGTACACCAACACTGACGCTTACTGCCTCGAACAACATTCTGCTCAATGCAAACATTGGTACCAGTAGTTCATCATACACACTGAATCTGACGATGAACGCGGGTGGAACCATAAGCGGAAACGGAAACATCTCAGGCAAAGGAACCACCACCTTTAACGTCGGCAGCGGCAGCGGTGAGTACTCTGGAGCTATCTCTGATGTTACTGGTTCTACAAGATCGGTCACGAAATCGGGAACCGGCACTTTGATTTTGTCTGGTGTCAGCTCCTATCAGGGAACGACTACTATCAGCAATGGCGTAATCAAGCTTGGTTCATCAGGTAATGATGCCAATAGTCCTCTCGGGAAAACGGCTGGTAACACTTCTGTAATATCCGGAGCCACACTTGACCTGAACGGGTATACTCTTGTTCTTCCTGAACCATTGACGATCGCCGGGACGGGGTACAGTGGAGCCGGAGCTCTGACGAACACCGCTGTTTCCGTTGGCGGCGGTTCGTCAACAACGACCTACCCAGGTCCCATTACGGTGAGTTCCCCGGCCAGCATTTTAGTGAATACCGCGAATGCACAGATTACTCTTTCCGGTACCGTAAATTCGACCGCTATCCTGACTTTTGGCGGAAGCGTTGCCGGATGTACGCTATCCGGCGTTTACAGTAATACCGGAAATTGCGTCAAGGATGGAACCGGTACATGGACCCTGTCAGGTAATAATACCTATTCAGGTTTAACAACGATAAGCGCCGGAACCCTCATTGTTTCGAATTCGACCGGATTAGGATCTTCAAATCAAGGAACAACAGTCAGTGCTACAGGCACCCTCAATATCAACAATGTCGCTATCAGCAATGAGGATCTGTCACTTATCGGTACGCTTACAACTACAGGCACAGCAAGCTGGGGCGGAACTACCAAGGGGACTATAACGCTTGGCGCTGGTACCCCCACTTTTGGTGGTACAGGTACACTCACGGTGAGCAAAGCAATAGCTGGATCTTCACGGACACTGACCAAAATTGATTCAGGGACATTGATCATGTCAGCGGCTAACAGCTATACCGGATTGACGACGGTAAGCGGGGGCACATTGCAGTACGGGATAAACAATGCACTTTCGAGCGGAGGAGTGACAGTCAACGGAAGCGGAGTGGTTTTTGATATCGGGGGATATAGTGACACAATAGGCGCAGTAACCCTGACCAATGGCTCCATAACGGGCACCACAGGCGTATTGACCGGCAGCAGCTACCTCATCAACAACGACAGTGGCACCACAACGGTTTCGGCTATTCTTGGCGGTACGGACAAAGCTCTGACCAAATCGGGAGCCGGAACAGTAACACTCTCCGGAGTGAATACCTACACGGGGCTGACGACAGTAAGTGACGGAACGCTGGTGTATGGGGTAAACAATGCAATTGCAACCGGAGATGTGACGATAGATGGAGCCGCAGCGGTACTGGCTCTTGGGAGCAGTTATACCGATACGGTAGGAACGGTAACCGTAGCGA
>NZ_MPJE01000100.1:0-33153 GCF_001975465.1 Chlorobium sp. KB01 | reverse complement strand
GCGGACGGAGCGCAGAAACCGGAGTGTACACGGAGTACATGAGGATTTCGAGCACCGCCAAACGAAGTAATCGGGTTTCGGAACAAATAAATAGAGATGCCTTAAAAAGAAAATATACAATCAGCAGGTATGTGCAGCAATAAAATCAGTAAAACGATAATCCCGAATGCATGGGAAGGATGTTGGGGAGTGAAAGAATTTCCGGATTATCTATATTGCACGATTACAATCTATTGAAAGGAGTTATGGAAGGACAGGGTGCAGGCAAAAAGCCTGAGTGGCTGAAAATCAGGATGGCTTCAGGGGCTTCGTTTGCCTCGACACGCCAGTTGCTGAACCGCCACAGCCTCAATACGGTCTGCCGGTCGGCACTCTGCCCCAACCTTCAGGAGTGCTGGTCGAGAGGTACCGCAACCTTTCTGCTCCTTGGCAATGTCTGTACGCGCACCTGCCGATTCTGTGCGGTCGGTACAGCGGCACAACCGCCATCACCCGATCCGCTTGAACCGGAGAATATCGCAATGGCGGTTGAATCCATGCGCCTCAAACACGTAGTACTCACCAGTGTTACCCGTGATGACCTCCCTGACGGCGGAGCCGGGCACTGGGTAGCAACCATAAGGGCAATACGCGCAGTCAAACCTTCGCTCACCATAGAGTGCCTTATCCCCGATTTTAAGGGGAATGAGTACTCGCTTGACCTGGTGATGGCTGAGGCTCCGGAGGTGCTGAACCACAACATTGAAACCGTCCCCTCGCTCTACAGCAAAGTGCGCCCACAGGCAAGCTATTCGAGGTCACTGCAGCTTCTGCAGCGGGCCAAACAAAATTTCGGGCTCGCAACCAAGTCGGGACTGATGGTGGGGATGGGTGAAACTGCAGAGGAGATAAAGTGCGCTCTCGGTGACCTTGTCCGCCATGAGTGCGATATGGTCACCATCGGCCAGTATCTTCAGCCCTCTCAGGCCCATCTGCCGGTCGAGCGCTATATTACTCCCGAGGAGTTTGAAGCCTACAGGGTGGGCGCTGAAAAGGCAGGGTTCCGCCATGTGCACTCCGGCCCCTTTGTGCGCAGCTCCTATCATGCCGAAGCATTTACCAATAAGGTCGAAACACTTCCTTAACCCCTAAACTAATACCAAATAATGGAACTATCGGTACCGATGATGATTTATGCCTACTGGGCCTTTGCGCTTCTGGTAGGGTTTCTGTTTTTCAAAAAGGATATTCTTGCCTTCAACCGCGAGTTCGACACCAGGAGGATCGCGCTGCTCGTCGCTTCACTGCTGATCATAGCCGTTAATGCCTGGGTCTACTCCCACTCCACCACCGACGGTGGGCGCGCCCTTGATCCCCTGACTGTGCTGGTGTTCAGTATCGGTAACGGCATTGCCGAGACCTTCATGTTTTATGCCGTCTTTCAGCTCGGCGCCACGCTTACAGGAAAGGTTACACAAAACCCGTGGGCCACATTCCTTGTCGGGTTCTTCTGCTTTATGGCTTACAGCGGCCTGATTCATGGCCTCTTCTGGATCAATATCCTCCCTGAGCATGTGGTACAGACGAGCCCCTACAAGCCCTTTTTCATGCCGGTTCAGCTCCTTATCGCCTCAAGCTGGGCACTCGCCTTCTTCTGGTACCGCGACATCAGAACCGTCATCTTCCTGCACGCGCTGGTAGATTTGACCATGGTCATGAATGTGAAGTTTTCACTCTTTTACTGAAATGAAAACATAGGCTTATGTTTTCATTTCATCCCGAACCAACGCAGTTGTGTGAGGGATCTATTCCGGGGAATGTCATCCCGAAACCGATGCAATCGGTTGAGGAATCTTTTCCGGGAAACCATCAGGAGATGCCTCTCGTTGTTCGGCATGACACTCGTTGAAGAGATTTTGGATTCTGAATTCCGTTTTTTTGATTGAAATTGCAGGTGCGATCACAACCGAGCGGGTTTCTCCGGTTGAGGAACGGGTGAAGGGTGCCAATCCTCTTCGTCGTTGCACTCCCTGAAGTCGTCTTAGTCCTTTTCTTATAGACAAAAAATCATAGAAACCACCTGAATATGAGTGCATTCAAGGGCAATGTACTGGTAGCGGGAGCTACCGGAAGAACCGGGGAGTGGGTAGTGAAGCGCCTTCAGGCTCACGGCATCGCGTTTCGGCTCTTTGTGCGCTCTGGCGAAAAAGCAATAAGAGTTTTCGGGCCTGAAATCATTGACCGGCTGACCATCGGCTCGGTGGAGCATCCCGCTGAAATCAGGGCTGCGGTTCGCAATGCGTCCGCAGTTATCTCCGCTATCGGAGGAAATGTAACCGATCCGGCTGCACCCCCACCCTCGGCAATCGACCGCGACGGCATCATCAACCTTGCAACCATAGCCAAAGCGGAGAATGTAAGGCACTTTATTCTTGTCAGCTCGCTCAGTGTTACCAAGCCTGATCACCCCCTGAATAAGTATGGTCGGATACTCTCGATGAAGCTCGAAGCCGAAAACGAGATCCGCCGCCTTTTCTCTGAACCGGGCTATGCATACACCATCCTCAGACCAGGAGGACTGCTTGACGGTCCGCCACTTCAGCACAATCTGCGCTTTGAAACCGGTGATACTATCACAACAGGAGTTATCCAGAGAAGCGATGTTGCCGAAGTTTCCGTCATCTCGCTCTTCACCCCTGAAGCCCATAATCTGACCTTTGAGCTCATTGAAACAGAAGCGGTTTCACTTACCTCACTCGTACCTTTTTTCAGGCAGATTCACTCCTGACCACACAAAGCCTATCCGGATATCCTCGTGCAGGGAGCTCTTCCAACGAGCAAATGTCACCAGTTTTAAACACAATCTTATCTGATAGTAAACGGATTTAGATCAGCCGATGAAACACGGCCTCGCAAAAATAGAGAGCACCATAATCAAACACTATCTCTATATTACACACACAGACAACACCAAAGCTCAACGCCAAATTTCAGATACTTCCAATTTATTAAAAACAACAAGAAACAACCATAACAACAAACGTACTAATCATAGATAAAGATTATATCTTACACTACGAATACTTACTCTCAATACCTACTGAATCTAATATCATTGTTAATAACATAAAAACAATAAAAGAGATACCTATTATAACTACAAAATATAAAAGCCATCAACCATAAAAAATATTTCATATAAATGTATTTATGTTATTTTATTACAAGATTTTAAATGCTTCTGGACAATAAGTTTTATCAAGTGCGAGACAGTTCATTTTTATTACATATAACATCACTCTTATAAATTGAATACAAGAACAGTAATACACACTGAATGTGCTATTAACATCTATGACACTCTCTTTAGTGGCCAATCTTTTTTATGGAATCCTGTTGGATCCGTGACGGATTACTTTTACTCATTAGTCGATTCTACACCAATATTGTTAAAACAGTTAACGGTTTGCTCTTTTGAGGTTATTTCTGAATCTGAAAAAATTAACAGGCGTTCAATATCCGAATATATACGCGATTACCTGACGCTTGATATCGACATAAACCGGCTTTTTCCTTCCGGTTTTTCAGAGCACTATCCCGAGCTTTGGAAATTGCTCTCCGGATATTTTTCACTCCGGATTTTGCGACAGGATTTTTTTGAGACGCTGATTACCTTCATGTGTGCCCAGGGCATCGGCATGCATCTGATCAGAAAACAGGTCACCATGCTTTGCCATACTTTTGGAGAGAAACGAAGCATCCTTTTCAACGGAAAATCGATTACCCTCTACAGCTTCCCCACTCCCCTCTCTCTTGCCGAGGCTGATATCGTTATGCTCAGCCGCTGCACCAACAACAACCGGATCAGGGCGACAAATATCTCCCGTGCCGCCCGGTCGTTTATGGACGGTGCCCTTGATCCCGAACTTCTCCGCAACCCGCACCTTCCCCTTCCGGAACTCCGCAGCATGCTTTGCAGAAACCCCGGTATCGGCTACAAGATCGCCGACTGCATTGCACTCTTCGGTCTTGGCCGTTTTGATGCCTTCCCTGTTGACACCCATGTCAAACAGTATCTTGCGTACTGGTTCAATAGCTCAAATGCACTCAAACCCCTGAGTCCGGTGCGCTATCTTGAACTTGATTGTGAAGCCCGCACCATTCTCAATCCTGATATGGCAGGATATGCCGGACATCTGCTTTTTCACTGCTGGCGAAGGGAGATCAAGAAACTTCGAACGTTTTAGTCGGCTGAACACTTGTTTTTATTGGCAGAGTTATCAATGACAATCTTTTGGGGCACCTCTATTAATTGTCGTGAGAAGCCCGGGAACAAGACGGACGGAGCGCAGAAACCGGAGTGTACATTGAGTACATGAGGATTTCGAGCACCGACCAACGCAGTCATCGGGTTTCGGAACAAATAAATAGAGGTGACCTTTAAACAGGAGCAGAAGCATCATGAGTGCTGCAAAAAGAGTACTGATCGCCGGTGCATCCGGATATCTCGGCCGATATGCCGTGTGTGAGTTCAAAAAAAGGGGCTACAGGGTCCGGGCTCTGGTACGGAACCCTGAGAAGATCAAAACCGCAAGCCCTCATGGCGAACCGGCAATCTATGATCTGGTTGACGAGATTGTGATTGGTGATGTGACTGATCCTGCAACTATTGAAGGTGTATGCAATGGTGTCGATATTGTCTTTTCCGCTCTCGGCCTTACTGCGCCCGATCCTAAACTCACCAGTTTTGATGTCGATCACCTTGGCAACGGCCGTATCCTTGAGCAGGCTATCGGCCAGAAGGTATCAAGATTTATCTATGTATCGGTATTCAATCAGAATAAAATGGCCGAGATCCCGACCATAAAGGCGCATGAGCGCTTTGTTGCCGACCTGAAGGCTTCAGGTCTATCCTGGGCCGTCATACGCCCGAACGGCTATTTTTCCGATATGGGCAGATTCTTTTCAATGGCCAGCAGCGGCCACCTCTTCATGGTGGGTGAGGGTGAGAAAAAAATAAACCCGATCCATGGCGCCGATCTGGCGGTTGTCTGTGCCGATGCCGCTGATGGCGAGTGCCGGGAAATCCCCGTCGGAGGCCCCGACATCTATACCTTCAGGGAGGTGATGGAGATGGCGTTCCTCGCCTGCGGCAAATCGCCCTGGATCACCGCTCTGCCGATGTGGCTGGGCGAAGGCTCACTCATGGTGACAGGGCTCTTTAACCGCAATCTGGCGGATCTGCTCTCTTTTGCTGTGGAGGCACTCAAATTCGATCATGTTGCGCCCGCTTACGGATCACGCCATCTCAAGGATTTTTTTGCCGAACTTGCCTCGGCGGAGAAGCATGACTGAAGAGGAAGAAACGAGAAGAAAGTGGACTGGGTGGACGAAGAAATTGTGGAGAGAAGTGGACTCAGTGGACAGGATGAAGAGATTTTGAATTTTGGATTATGAATTGCCTGTAGGGGCGATCCTGCGTGTTTGCCCTCAGAGGATATTACATTACTCTTAGTCGTTGCTCTCCCTGAAGTCCTTTTGGTACTTTTCTTTTAAAAAGAGCATTCTCTCAATGCGTTCAAGCTGAAAAGCGATGTGCGACTTACGGGCACCTCTTTTTATTGTCGTGAGAAGCCCGGGAACAAGGCGGATGGAGCGCAGAAACCGGAGTGTACATGGAGTACATGAGGATTTCGAGCACCACCCAACGCAGTCATCGGGTTTCGGAACAAATAAATAGAGGTGCCCTTACTGTGCTCTTCGTCCTTGTTTTCCTTGCAGTCACTGAACTCCTTTTGGTCGTTTTTTAAGAAAAAAGTCATCGTTTCAGCAGCGCACTCCCGACTTTGCCGGGGCTTTTCTCTCCTCTTTTTTTTTAGTAGCAACCCGCTTTTTTCTCAATAGCTAATTCAATACCTTAAGGAACGAAAGGATATAGCGAAAAGTGCGTTGTTTCCCCTTTCTGATCCATGAAATTCAAGAGCGAACAAAACCCCGTACATGTTGAAAATTTTTGAAAAGATCTTCGGCTCAAAGCACGACAAGGATATCAAAAAAATCCAGCCCGTTATCACCCGTATCAATGAACTCTATACCTCCTTGAACCCGCTGAGTGACGATCAGCTCAAAGAGAAGGGCCGGGAGCTGAAAAAGAGAGTGCGCGGGGTTCTTGAGCCGATCGAGCTTGAGAAAAAAAATCTCTTTCTGCAGCTTGACAATGGCGACATCACCCTTGAAGAGGCTGATGCAATCAATGACAAGCTTGACGCGCTTGATGAAGCGTATGAAAAAGCAACTGCAACCGTGCTTGATGAGGTGCTGCCGGAAACCTTTGCACTGGTCAAAGAGACATGCAGGCGACTGAAAGGCCATGTCTATTCGGTTGTCGGGCGGGAGTTCACCTGGGATATGGTGCCCTACGATGTGCAGCTGATCGGCGGAATGGTGCTCCATTCCGGCAAAATCTCCGAAATGGCTACCGGTGAAGGCAAAACCCTCGTCTCCACGCTTCCGGTCTTTCTCAATGCCCTTACCGGCCGTGGGGTCCATGTTGTTACGGTCAATGACTACCTTGCCCAGAGGGACAAGGAGTGGATGAACCCGGTTTTTGAATTTCACGGCATCACAGTAGGCGTTATTCTCAACACCATGTTCCCGGAACAGCGCAGGGAGCAGTACCACTGTGACATCACCTACGGCACGAACAACGAATTCGGTTTTGACTATCTGCGCGACAACATGGCCGGAACCCCGGACGAGATGGTGCAGCGGAAGTTCTACTTTGCCATTGTTGATGAGGTGGACAGCGTACTGATTGATGAGGCCAGAACACCGCTCATCATATCCGGTCCGGTTCCCAATGCCGACAACAGCAAGTTCCAGGAGATCAAGCCCTGGATTGAGCTTTTGGTTCGTGCCCAGCAGCAACTGGTGGGATCATACCTCTCGGAAGCCGAAAAGATATTGAAAACAAAACCCGGCGACAGTGATGCCGGCCTTTCGCTCCTGCGCGTAAAACGCGGACAGCCTAAAAACTCCCGATTCATCAAAATGCTCTCCCAGCAAGGCGTAGCCAAGCTGGTGCAGGGTACCGAAAACGAATATCTCAAGGACAATGCAAGCAGGATGCAGGAGGTTGACGACGAGCTCTATTTCGCTGTTGACGAAAAGGCCGGAACCATTGACCTTACTGACAAGGGTCGTGCATTTCTGAGCAAGCTGAGCCATCAGGACAGCGATATCTTTCTTCTGCCCGATGTCGGTACCGAGGTCGCTGCAGTTGAAGCTGATGCATCAGTCGGCACAGCAGAAAAGGTAGGCATAAAAGATGCCATCTACCGACTTTACGCCGACCGTTCCGAACGGCTGCACAATATCAGTCAGCTTCTGAAAGCCTACTCGCTCTTTGAGCGTGATGATGAATATGTTGTACAGAACGGTCAGGTGATGATTGTTGACGAGTTCACCGGTCGTATTCTTGCCGGCCGCCGTTACAGCGACGGACTGCACCAGGCAATTGAAGCCAAGGAGAATGTGAAGATTGAAGGTGAAACACAGACCATGGCGACCGTCACCATCCAGAACTTTTTCCGCCTCTACAAGAAGCTTGCCGGTATGACCGGTACGGCTGAGACCGAAGCCTCTGAGTTTTACGAAATCTACAAGCTTGATGTTGTTGTTATTCCGACCAACACCGCCATTGTCCGGAAGGATTCTGACGATCTGGTCTATAAAACCCGGCGTGAAAAGTACAACGCCGTGGTGCTGAAAGTTGAGGAGCTGCAGAAAAAGGGGCAGCCTGTACTGGTGGGTACCACGAGTGTGGAGGTGTCGGAGACCATCTCACGTATGCTTCGTGCAAAAAAAATCCCCCACAATGTCCTGAACGCCAAACAGAATGACCGCGAAGCCGATATTGTCGCCGAAGCCGGGCAGAGAGGTGCGGTAACCATTGCCACCAACATGGCCGGACGTGGTACCGATATCAAGCTCGGAACGGGCGTAAAGGAGCTTGGAGGGCTCTTCATTCTCGGTTCCGAACGCCATGAGTCACGACGCATTGACCGTCAGCTCCGTGGTCGTGCCGGCAGGCAGGGCGATCCGGGCGAATCGGTCTTTTTTGTCTCCCTTGAGGATGAACTGATGCGTCTCTTCGGTTCCGACCGGGTTATTTCGGTGATGGATCGCCTCGGCCACGAGGAGGGTGATGTAATTGAACACTCCATGATCACCAAATCGATTGAACGGGCCCAGAAGAAGGTTGAGGAGCAGAACTTTGCCATCCGCAAACGGTTGCTTGAGTATGATGATGTTCTCAACCAGCAGCGCGAGGTGATCTACTCCCGCCGCAGAAACGGACTTGTCAAGGAGCGTCTGACCAGTGACATCCTCGACCTCCTGAAGGATTACTGCGAGACGGTCATCAAAAATCATCACCGCCATTTTGATGTTGCTGCGCTTGAGGAGGAGGTGATGCGCGAACTCTCCATCGAGTTCAAGCCCGATCGTGACGAGTTTGAACGTGACGGTATTGAGATCACAGCCGGAAAGCTCTACGACACAGCCCTGGCTTTCTACCACCGAAAGGAGGAGGCAATGGAGGAGGAGATCATGCAGCAGATCGAGAAGTATGCGGTTCTGAGCGTTATCGACCTCAAGTGGAGAGAGCATCTGCGCGAGATTGACTCGCTGCGCGAGGGAATCAATCTTCGTGCCTATGGACAGAAAGACCCGCTGCTCGAGTACAAGCAGGAGGCTTACAAGCTCTTTATCGAGATGCTTCGTGAGATCGAACTTGAAACCCTCTCGCTTGCCTTCAAGCTCTTCCCCATCAATCCGGATGAGGCGCGGGAAATTGAAGAGCGCCAGCGGCAGGCCGCCGGAAATCTTGACCGGCTTGTGACACAGCATGATGAGGCCCAGAGCGTCTACACCGCATCATACGAGATTGAGCCGGGTACCGGCGTTGCAGGTGAAGAACCTCACGAAAGTCTTCAGCAGCCGGTTGTAGTCGATAAAAAACCGGGCAGAAATGACCTCTGCCCCTGCGGAAGCGGAAAGAAATATAAAAACTGTCACGGCCACCAGCCCTGACCCCCAGATAACGTTTACCGGTAACCATGAAACACACTGAACTGGACGTCACCCTTGCTCTTGCTGAAGAACATGGACTCAATGCTGAAGAGTACGGCAAAATATGCACCATTCTCGGAAGAACCCCTACCTTTACCGAACTGGGAATCTTCTCGGTCATGTGGTCGGAACACTGCAGTTATAAAAACTCCATAGCGGTTCTTAAAACCCTTCCAAGGGAGGGCGGTGCCCTGCTTACAAGCGCCGGCGAGGAGAATGCCGGTCTGGTCGATATCGGCGACAACCTTGCCGTTGCCTTTAAAATCGAGTCACACAACCACCCCTCCGCCGTGGAGCCCTACCAGGGTGCCGCTACCGGTGTCGGGGGTATTCACCGCGATATTTTCACCATGGGAGCCCGGCCGGTCGCCTCGCTCAACTCGCTCCGGTTCGGCTCGCCCAAAGACCCGCATGTCCGCTATCTGGTAGACGGCGTGGTGCGCGGTATCGGTGATTACGGTAACTCCTTCGGTGTACCGACGGTCGGCGGAGAGATCTATTTTGAAGAGGGATACACCGGCAATCCGCTGGTCAACGCCATGTCGGTCGGTATTGTCGAGCATCACAAAACCGTCAGTGCAACCGCTCTCGGAGAGGGCAATCCTGTGCTGATTGTAGGGTCATCAACCGGACGGGATGGCATCCACGGCGCAACCTTTGCATCGGAAGATCTGAGTGAAGCATCGGAAGACAAGCGTCCGAGCGTTCAGGTCGGCGATCCTTTTGCTGAAAAGCTGCTGCTTGAAGCCACTCTTGAAGCCATTGCCACCGGCTATGTAGTCGGCCTGCAGGATATGGGTGCGGCGGGCATCA
Organism: Chlorobium sp. KB01; assembly: GCF_001975465.1. NCBI lineage: Bacteria > Pseudomonadati > Chlorobiota > Chlorobiia > Chlorobiales > Chlorobiaceae > Chlorobium > Chlorobium sp. KB01. The sequence goes on along the minus strand of NZ_MPJE01000100.1, from coordinate 23,229 downwards.
CCAGCTCCACCTCCGAGATGAGCGCACGGGGCATTGAAAAGACCGGTTCCGGCGGCATCGAGATCGATCTGGACCTGGTTCCGATCCGTGAGGCCGGAATGAGCGCCTACGAGATCATGCTCTCCGAGTCTCAGGAGCGGATGCTGATTGTGGCCGAAAAAGGGTTTGAAGAGAAGATTATCGAGGTCTACCGCAAATGGGATGTTCTGGCGATTGTAATCGGCCGCGTCACCAGTGACAACCTGCTTCGTGTCAGCCAGCATGGCAAGGTGGTAGCGGAAATTCCGGCTGAATCGCTCGTTCTGGGAGGCGGAGCACCGGTCTATATCCGTGAGGCCGTTGAAAAGAGGCCCGACACGGCGGCGGCAAAGTTTCAGGATGACAAAAATTTAGACTTCCGCGCGCTCACCCTTGAACTGCTTTCGCGCCCCAATATCGCAAGCAAACAGTGGGTCTACCATCAGTATGACTCCATGGTGCAGACCAATACCGTTACGCCGGTCGGCCATACCGATGCGGCAGTGATCCGCATCAAGGGCACAAAGAAGGCGCTGGCAATGAAAACAGACTGCAACGCCCGCTATGTCTACCTCAACCCCGCAAGAGGAGGCCGGATAGCTGTTGCCGAATGCGCCAGAAACATCGCCTGTTCGGGTGCCAAACCGCTGGCCATCACCAACTGCCTGAACTTCGGAAACCCCTACAAACCCGAAGTTTACTTCCAGTTCAAGACATCGGTTGAGGGGATGGGCGAAGCATGCCGGGTATTCAACACTCCGGTTACCGGAGGCAATGTGAGCTTCTATAACGAATCATCCATCGGCGGCGTACGTACAGCCATCTACCCGACTCCGACCATCGGCATGATCGGTCTGCTTGATGATATCGACAACCTTGTCGGCTCCACCTTCACCCATCAGGGCGATGCCATCCTTCTGCTTGGAGAGCCTGATCTCACGCTTGAGGGTTCAGAGTACCTGGTCATGCAGTACGGAACTCCCGGTGAGGATGCTCCCCCGGTTGATCTGCAGCATGAAAAAAAGGTGCAGGAGCTGCTTGTAGCGCTTGCTGCCCGAAAACTGGTGCACTCCGCACACGACATCTCCGACGGCGGTCTGTTTGTTGCCCTGGCTGAAAAAGCGATCATGAATGAAGAGGCGCCGCTCGGCTTCAGCGTAAATATTGAAGCGGCTGAAACAAGTCCGGTACGGATTCAGAGGGCACTCTTCTCCGAAGCACAGGGTCGGGTTCTTTTAAGTATCGCGCCCGAGAAGGCCAAAGAGGTTATCAGTGAGGCGGTAAAACATCAGGTGCCGGTGCGCGTTATCGGAAAGGTAGTGCCCGGAACTGCAACCATAGCCGTGAACGGCCAGGAGATCCTGCACTTCAGCACCGCAGAACTTGCCGGAGCCTACTACCATTCGCTGGAGCATGCGCTGCACCTCGACGAACTTTAGGGTTACGGACAATCAAGAGAGCTGACCTTTAAACAAGAAAAGGAGACCTGTTATGCTGCCAGTTCTGACTGCTCTTGAGATGCAAAAAGCCGACAGGAAGGCAATCGAAGAGCTCCATATCGGCGAAACCCGTCTTATGGAGCTGGCCGGTCGGGAATGTCTCCGCATGATCTCCGAAACCCTCCAGAGAGACTCCCTTGCCGGAACATCCTTTCTGGTGGTGGCCGGCAAAGGCAACAACGGCGGGGACGGTTTTGTACTTGCCCGCCATCTGCTCAACCTTGACGCTTCGGTCGATCTCATCCTGCTCTACCCGGAATCCCTGCTGAACGGCGTCAACCGGGAAGGGCTTGCAATTCTCAAAGCCTACGAAACTTTCGATACTCCCCTGCGCATCTTTCACAGCCTTGAGGAGGCCCTGCCGTTTGCCGCAGAGGGGTCCTACGACGCCCTTGTTGACGCCATCACCGGAACCGGACTGCGCCTTGAGGCCGGGTCAATGGAGCTTGCTGCTCCCCTCTCTTCAGGTATAGAGCTTCTCAACGCACTCCGCATAGAGAGCGGGGCTCCTGTTATTGCCGTTGATATTCCTTCCGGGCTGGATGCAACGACAGGCATAGCGGCAACACCGGTGGTCGTGGCAGATGCGACCGTTACCATGGCATTTCTGAAAACCGGCTTTTTCCTGAACGAGGGGCCGGAGTGCTCGGGAGAGCTCCATGTTGCGGAGATCTCCATCCCCGGCTTTCTTGCTGAACGCGCCTGCGCACGGCTTACAGACAAGGAGTTCGCCGCCGAACAGTTCATACTCAGAGAGCCCTCAAGTGCCAAACACACCAATGGCCGGGTGCTGATCATTGCCGGTTCACAGAGTACGGAGAGCTCCATGCTCGGCGCGGCAATTCTGGCCGCCAGGGGTGCGCTTAAAACCGGGGCGGGATATGTCGCGGTCAGCATGCCGATTGCGCTTGCCGGAGCCATGCACACAGCTCTGCCTGAAGTGGTGGTCATCGGAAGGGATATGGACTCAATTGCCGAAAAAGCCCGCTGGGCGGACGCAATCCTTGTGGGTTGCGGAATCGGCCGGGACCGGGATGCGATCGAGTTGCTGGGAAAACTGCTCGAAGATGATGCACTCACTGCAAAGAAGCTCATTCTTGATGCAGACGCCCTCTATGCTCTCTCGGTAATCGGCACTGAGTCTCTCCTGAACCTCTCCGGTGAGGTGCTGCTGACACCGCACTACGGCGAACTCAGCCGTCTCTGTGGACTTTCCGCAGAAGAGATTGCCCGCAATCCCATTGAGACCGCAAAAGCCGTTGCCACAAGTTTCGGGGTAAACCTCCTGCTTAAAGGGAGTCCCACAGTCATTGCCAATCCGGAAGGTTCGGTACTCGTGAATACAAGCGGCACAGAAGCCCTTGCAACTGCGGGCACTGGAGATCTGCTTGCGGGCATTATTGCCGCCCTTGCAGCCAAAGGCGCTGATCTCTTCAATGCTGCGGCTGCCGGAGCATGGTTCCACGGTCGTGCCGGAGACCTTGCCGGAGATATTGCCAGCCTGGTCTCGGCGGGTATGGTCGCAGATGCGATTCAGCTCGCTATAGGAGAGATTTTCGAACTGGAGCGTGAAGAGTAACGCCCGGGCACCGCTATAAATCTGTTACCCGCTTCGATTTTATAGGAGGTGACCATCTGACGTTCACATTTCAGGCGTTCGAAGAAACTTCTTGATGTTGCGGGCGGCCTGACGGATGCGCTCTTCGTTCTCAATCATCGCCACACGTACATACTCATCACCATAGGCACCGAACCCGATGCCGGGACTGACGGCAACCTTGGCCTCCATCAACAGCTTCTTGCTGAATTCAAGGCTTCCAAGGTGACGGAAGGGCTCGGGAATGTGAGCCCAGACAAACATGCTCGCACGCGGAGAGACAACCAGCCAGCCCGCATTTTCAAGGCTTTTCACTAAAACGTCACGCCGCTTGCGATAGACTTCGCTGATCTCGTGCACACAGCTCTGGTCTCCGGTGAGGGCGATGGTTGAGGCGACCTGGATGGGGGTAAAGGTGCCATAGTCGAGCCAGCTCTTGATCTTTTCAAGCGCCCCGATCAGTTTGGCATTGCCGACCATAAAGCCGACACGCCACCCGGCCATATTATAGGTTTTCGACAGGGTATAGCTCTCGACCGCCACATCCTTGGCTCCCGGAACCTGCAGAATCGAAGGGGTGACATAACCGTCGTAGGTCAATTCAGCATAGGCAATATCACTGATAATGTAGAAACGCTCCTGGCGGGCAATATCGACCAGCTTTTCATAGAACGGTAGTTCTACGGTTGCCGTTGTCGGATTGTTCGGAAAATTAACCACAAGAAATTTCGGCTTCGGAGATGATTCGCGCAGCGCTTTTTCAATGTTGCGAAAAAAGCCCGCCTCATCAAGCGTCAGATCATCGTTCAGTTCAAGTTTCAGACGGTGCACGTTGCCGCCGGCAAGAATAAATGCCTGGGAGTGGATCGGATAACAGGGGTCAGGCACCATAGCCAGATCGCCGGGATTGGTGATTGCCTGGACAAGGTGGACATAACCCTCCTTGGAGCCCATCGTGGCAACAACTTCACGATCAAGATCGAGATCAACATTGTACTTCTGCTTGTACCAGGTTCCTACCGCTCCGCGGAGCTTGTAGATCCCTTTTGAGACCGAATAGCCGTGTGTCCGGGGTTTATTGATGCTCTCGACAAGCTTGTCCACAATATGTTGCGGAGTGGGGCCGTCAGGATTACCCATGGAAAAATCGATAACATCCTCACCCGCACGCCGTTCTGCCATCTTCAGCTCATTGACCGCAGCAAAAACATATTTGGGAAGTCGTTTGATCTTGTCAAACTCTATTTCGTCGAACATAGGCTTGTCAGAAAATAATTCATGATACAAAAAGGAAATATCACTGTTATCATAAGCAAAAAGAGTATCATATCAATGCGCTCTGAATATTTTTCACCCTTCACTTGTCTCTCTGCTCTCCATGCAGCAGTACGGATAAAAAAAATAGTCCCTTGACATGATTTATGGATTTTTTTTGTCCGCTTTGTTGTACTATAGAAGATATAACGGAAACTGTTATACTACGGATTCTGTTTTTAACAATTGTTACTCGCCCTTTACCAAAACCCGTTTACCGTAGTTCTTTTGCACATAGTGAAAAGTGATGGCTGCATGGAATAAAACAGGCATAAAAATTTGACATTATTGTATTTTTATGTAACATACCATGTTTGTGCCATTTAGCTCCCCGCTCCACGAAAAGCAACATATACCACGTGTCAAAAATCAACATGACAGAAACGGACGCGCTCAAGCATCAACTTGAGGAGTCCACCGGGAACGACTACAACTGCTGCTACCAGTGCGGAAAATGTACGGCTGGATGTCCGGCGGGCGGAGTTATGGATAATCCCCCTGCAAGGATCATGCGTCTGGTGCAGGCAGGCTACGTTCAGGATGCTCTGAGAAGCGATGCGCTCTGGTACTGTCTCGGGTGCATGACCTGTACATCCCGATGTCCGCAGAATCTTGATATCGCCGCCACAATGGACTCACTCAGGGCGATGGCTCTTGAGAAAAACATTGTCTCAGAGGAGCGATCAAAAAAACTGGTTACCGCATTTCATGTCTCATTCCTGAAAAACGTGCGCAAACACGGCCGTCTTCAGGAGCTTTCACTGGTCAACAGCTACAAACTCCGCACAAGAACCTTCCTCCAGGATGCCGTACCGGGTGTCAGGATGATCACCCAGGGGAAGATCAATCCGATGCATACGCTCACCGGAAAAGGGGGAATCAAGGGAAAGGATCAGATAGAGAAAATTTTCCTCGCTTCCGAAGAGGAGTCCCATTCACCGGCACCGAAACGACGCCCGAAAAAGAAGGAGTTTGTTGAGAATGCTCCCCTCTCGGTCAAACCCGGCATGACTATCGGCTACTACCCCGGCTGTTCGCTTGACGGTACCGCACAGGAGTACGGTATTTCGGTCAAAAAAATGTGCTCACTGCTCGGTCTTAACCTCAGGGAGATCGAGGACTGGAACTGCTGCGGAGCAACATCGGCACATGCAACCAACCACAAACTTTCCCTGCTTCTGCCTGCCCGCAATCAGGTACTCGCCGAGGCCCAGGGGCTTGATATTGTCCTTGCTCCCTGTGCTGCCTGCCAGAACCGGCAGGTCACCACGCGCAAGGCCCTGATGGAATCAGAGGCGCTGCGCCGTGAGGTACACTCCATCACCGGCATTGAACCGGCCTGCACCACGCAGTTCATCGGCGTTACCCAGCTGCTTGAAGCCATGGATCCGGAAGAGATTAAAAAACGGGTCAAAAAACCGCTTGCCGGCCTAAATCTTGCCTGTTATTACGGCTGCCTTCTGGTTCGTCCAATGGAGGATATGGGTTTTGACGATCCTGAAAATCCGGATAAAATGGAGGCAATTGTTTCGGCTCTTGGTGCCTCACCGGTTGAGTGGGCATTCAAAATCGAGTGCTGCGGAGCCGGCCTTACGCTTGCCCAGCAGGATCTGGTTGAGGATCTCACGCATAAAATCGCCAGAAATGCAGCGGCAAACGGTGCTGAAGCATTTGTTGTTGCCTGTCCTCTCTGTCAGGCCAACCTTGATATGCGTCAGGAGAGCATGATCAAGCGATTCGGTGATGTGAAGCCGATGCCTGTTTACTATATTTCGGAGCTGGTAGCTATCGCCTGCGGTGCTGCACCTTCCGAAGTTGCCGTCGGCAAACATTTTGTGCCTGCTCTTGAGCTTGTATCGAAATTCTGAACGGATAACAGCAAGTTAGCCGCTCTCCCCCGGTCCCCTTCATGGCCGGGCAGGAGGGCCGATAGTGACGATTACGTTTTCGGAAAATGTCCGGGTACCTGCAGAAATACACTGATAGCATTACCTTTGCGAGCCTTATCCGCTCAGTGCACAGTTAATACGTATCAGACGACGCAATCACCGGAAAGACAGCGACGATCATCCCCGATCCACAAGAACTGCGATGGCTTGCGGGGAATTTTCATGCCTTGTTGAAAATGATGAAACCGGAGTGAGCTGCTGTCACCCGCTTCATTGCAGTACCGTGCCGTTATGCGGCTTCATTCTAAACGATTGAACCATGTCGAAAATAGGTGTATTCATTTGTCACTGCGGTGAAAATATCGCGGCGAAGGTTGATTGTACAAGACTTGCCTCAGCTCTGGGAGATCATCCCGGTGTAGCCTCTTCCATCGAATACAAGTATTTCTGCTCCGACCCCGGTCAGGAGAGCGTCAAAAAAGCGATACGCGACAACAATCTTACCGGTGTCGTCGTGGCGGCCTGCTCTCCGAGAATGCATGAGGCAACCTTCCGCAAGGCCTGCGCCGAGGCTGGTCTGAACCCCTACATGTGTGAAATCGCCAACATCCGCGAACAGTGTTCATGGGTACACAATGATGGTGAAAAAGCTACCGACAAGGCAATCGACATTGTGCGTTCAATGGTTGAGAAGGTAAAACGCAACAATACCCTGCAACCTATTGAGGTTCCGGTTACGCGCCGGGCGCTGGTTATCGGCGGCGGTATTGCCGGTATCCAGGCTGCGCTTGATATTGCCAATGCCGGTCAGGAGGTTGTGCTGGTTGAACGCGAGCCCTCTCTCGGCGGCCATATGGCCCAGCTTTCGGAAACATTCCCGACACTTGACTGCTCGCAGTGCATCATGACCCCGAGAATGGTTGAAGCGGCCCAGCATCCCAAGATTCGCCTGCTTACCTATGCCGAAATCGAGAGTGTTGACGGCTACATCGGCAACTTCCAGGTGAAGGTTCGCCTGAAGGCCCGCTATGTCAACAAGAGCACCTGTACCGGGTGCGGAGAGTGTATAACCAAGTGTCCATCAAAAAAAATCGCAAGCGAGTTCGACTGCGGAATCGGCAGAAGAACAGCAATCTACACCCCTTTTGCCCAGGCAGTCCCCAATATTCCGGTCATCGACAAGAACAACTGCACCTACTTTAAAAACGGCAAGTGCAAAATCTGCGTCAAGAGCTGCCCGCTCGACTGTATCGACTTCGGGATGCAGGATGAGTTTGAGGATCTGGAGATCGGAGCCATCGTGGTTGCGACCGGATTCCAGGTTCAGAATAATGCCCTGTACGGCGAGTATGGATACGGAAAATATCAGGATGTTATTAACGGCCTCCAGTTTGAGCGCCTGGCCTCCGCCAGCGGTCCGACAGCCGGAAAAATCCAGCGCCCTTCAGATGGAAAAGAGCCGGAGACGGTCGTCTTTATCCAGTGTGCCGGATCACGCGACCCCTCCAAAGGGGTAAAGTACTGCTCCAAGATCTGCTGCATGTATACCGCCAAACATGCCATGCTCTACGCGCACAAGGTTCATGGGGGCAAGAGCCGGATCTTCTATATGGATATCCGCGCCGCCGGCAAGGGGTATGACGAGTTTACCCGCCGGGCGATTGAGGAGGACGAGGCCGGCTATCTGCGCGGACGGGTCAGCAAGGTATGGCTTGAGAACGGCAAGCTGATGGTCAGGGGGGTCGATACCCTGCTCGGCAAACCGGTCGAAGTTGCCGCTGACATGGTGGTTCTTGCGACGGCAATGATTGCCCAGCCAGATGCCAAAGAGTTTGCCAAGACCATCGGTATCGGCTATGATGAGTACGGATTCTATAACGAGGCGCACCTCAAGCTTCGTCCGGTTGAGTCGTCAACCGCCGGAATCTACCTTGCCGGAGCATGCCAGTCTCCGAAAGATATTCCCGACTCGGTTGCCCAGGCATCGGCATCGGCCAGCAAGGTGCTCGCGCTCTTCAGCAAGGAGAAGCTTGAGCGTGAACCGGTTATTGCCGTCAACAACGAGTCGACCTGCGCCGGGTGCTGGGGTTGTGTGCTTGCCTGTCCCTACGATGCGATCGAGAAAAAGGATATCAAGGACCGCTCCGGAAAGGTTATCAAACGGGTTGCATCGGTCAATCCCGGCCTCTGCCAGGGATGCGGAACATGTGTCACCTTCTGCCGCTCGAACAGCATCGATCTGGCAGGCTTTACCGAAAAACAGATCTTTGCTGAAGTAATGGGTCTCTGAAAAGAGGCACACTTTTTTCGTGAATGAACAGAAATTTGCTACAGGAGTAAGCTGATGAGTGAACCATTTGAACCGAAAATTACCGCTTTTGTCTGCACCTACTGTACCTACGCCGGTGCCGATCTGGCGGGAACCAGCAGGCTTAAGTATGCGCCGAATGTACGTATTATCCGCCTCCCCTGCACAGGAAGAATAAGCCCGATGTTTATTCTCAAGGCTTTGCAGAAAGGCGCTGACGGCATTCTGATAAGCGGCTGCCACCCCGGTGACTGTCACTTCACCCACGGCAACTATCATGCACGGCGCCGCTGGATGGTGTTTCGCGCCCTTCTCTCCTTTTCAGGCATTCCCGAGGAGCGAATCAAATACTCATGGATCAGTGCGGCTGAAGGGCTGAAGTTTGCCGATCTCATCAACAGTATCACTGAAGATATCCGTAAACTCGGTCCGTTTGACCAGTACCACCAACTGATCGAAGAGACCCAGGCCCAGGCTTCACTCTAATAATCAACAATACGCGATGAGTATCGAGCAACAATACAGAACGAGGGCAAAAGAGCTTCTTGCAAGCGGTGAGGTTAAAATGGTTATCGGCTACGGTCCCGGCTCTACCGCCGACCGCCGTCGTCCACTTTTCATCACCTCTCCGGAAGAGTGTGACCGGTTTGTGCTTGACAGTGCCTGCATTACCAATCTATCCGGCTACCTGGTTACCGAGGGACTGCTGAGCGACGGAAAGCGTGTGGCCGTTTTTCTCCGGCCTGAAGGTGTTCGAGCCCTGAATGTCCTGGCAGCAGAGGCCCAGCTTGATCCGGACCAGATTGTCATCATCGGTTTTGACGCGCCGAAGGGTGAACTGAAGGCTCTCCAGGGAAGCACTGTAGATGATTTTACCTATCTTCTTGCTGCACTGAAGGATGTTACCCCCGAAATTGCCGGAGAACAGCTGCTGGAAAAGATTGAAAAGATGAGCCCCGAGGAGCGCTTTGCATTCTGGCAGCAGGAGTTCTCCAAATGCATCAAGTGCTATGCCTGTCGCCAGGCATGCCCGATGTGCTACTGCCGCCGCTGCATTGTGGACAGCAATCAGCCGCAATGGGTCAACACCTCATCCCATACGCTCGGAAATTTCGAATGGAATATTGTACGGGCATTTCACCTTTCAGGTCGCTGCGTGGAGTGCGGGAACTGTGACAGGGCCTGCCCGGTCAACATTCCCCTCCGTCTCATCAACCGGAAGATGGCCCAGGAGGTTCTGGACTCTTTCAACCATTTTGCCGGAACGAGCAAAACGCAGGAACCGGTGCTTGCAAGTTTTAAAAAGGACGATTCCGAGACATTCATTCTCTAAGTAACCAAGGCGTATGACTAAAATCCTTTTTACCGATAAACTGGAGAGTTGTGTCGAACGATGGCGTTCGGCAGGCATGACGGTTATCGGTCCTGTACAGAGAGCCAACAGTTCAGTCTACGATGCAGTTAAATCCGCTTCGGAACTTGATCTCAATCTGGTTCTCGCCGACCGTTCAATCAAGGAGCTTTTTTTCCCGCAGAGCGAACCGATGCTGCGTTACACCATTACGAAATCAGAGATCAACACCTCTGATTTCAAGGCCCCTTCCGGCCCCCGGATCATCTTTGGTGCAAGAGCCTGCGATGCATCCGGTCTGGCTATTGACGACCCGCTTTTCGGTTGGGACTACAAGGATGAGTACTGGTTTCAGCGGCGCAATGAGACGGTGATTGTGACCATCGCCTGTACCAAAGCGGACGAGTTCTGCATGTGTACCTCACTGAAGCTCGCTCCTGACAGCACGAAAGGTTCCGATATTCTGCTCCGGCCCCTTGAGAACAACAAAGGATGGCTGGTTGAGGAGCTTACTGATCGGGGACGTGAAGCCTTCAAAGCGGTTGCCGACCTGCTTCAGGAGGGTTCCGATCCTGCTGCCGCAACCGTCAATGTTCCGGTAAAGTTCGATGCCGATGCCTGTGCCGAGTGGCTGAAAAACCCTGAGAACTTCGACAGCCGGTTCTGGAAGGAGATCTCGGTGCGCTGTATCGGCTGTGGTTCCTGTACCTATCTCTGTCCGACCTGTCACTGTTTTGACATTCAGGACGAAGGGGGAAGTTTTGACGGCATCAGACGCAAAAACTGGGACAGTTGCTCCTTTGCCCTCTTTACCATGCATACATCGGGTCATAACCCCCGAGCTACGCAGTCTGCCCGATGGCGTCAGCGAATCATGCACAAGTTCAACTATTTTCCAGGCAAGTTCAGTGCAAACAGTTGCAGCGGATGCGGCAGATGCACCAGAGAGTGCCCGGTTGACATGGGAATAACAGAAACTTTACAAGAGATCTCAAAATTATCGCAGTGACAGAAAACAACAGCAACGCGGCACAGAACATCTACAAGCCGGCCATCATGAAAATCGTCGACCGCCACGACGAAGCGCCAGGCGTAAGAACCATGCGGCTTGAGTTTCAGGACCCGGCCGATCATGAACTGTTTAAAGAAACATTCCGTACCGGCATGTTCGGTCTCTACGGAGTCTATGGTGAGGGTGAGAGCACCTTCTGCGTGGCCAGCCCCGAGACCCGCAAGGATTACATTGAGTGTACCTTCCGTGAGTCAGGAAGAGTGACCTCTGCGCTTGCCCGCGCCGATATCGGCGACCTTGTAACCTTCCGGGGGCCTTACGGCAACCGCTTTCCGCTTGAAGAGTTCTACGGCAAGAACCTGCTCTTCATCGCCGGAGGCATCGCCCTTCCTCCGACAAGAAGCGTTATCTGGTCATGCCTTGACCAGCGCGAAAAATTCGGCAAGGTGACCATAGTCTATGGTGCCCGCACGGTTGCCGACCTGGTTTACAAGCATGAACTTGAGGAGTGGATGAAGCGTGATGATGTGGAGCTGGTACTTGCGGTTGATCCTGGTGGAGAGTCTCCCGACTGGAAGCACCGTGTCGGGTTTGTGCCGACTGTGCTTGAAGAGGCTGCGCCCTCTCCCGACAACTGTGTAGCTGTGCTTTGCGGGCCGCCAATCATGATCAAGTTCACACTGATCTCGCTCAAAAAGCTCGGCTTTGAAGAGTCAAATGTCTATACAACGCTTGAAAACCGTATGAAGTGCGGGCTCGGCAAATGCGGCCGCTGCAACGTAGGATCAATCTATGTTTGCAAGGAGGGCCCTGTTTTCACTGCCGCAGAGGTTTCCCGAATGCCCGCAGGTGATTTGTAGCTTCATGAAAGTGTGACTCTGAAAAACTTGTCCGGCTGATGAAAATCGGCCGGTGACGAGGGATTGTTCCACCAGGGAAAGAGCCCGTACTCTCCCCTTCCCGACGATGCACAGCACTGAAGCGACACTCTGCTATCAGCAATAAACGGCTCAAGCAGCGCATAGGAAAACTCCAGACCGAATCGATCCTTCTCATTGACCATCGTCAATCCGCTGATCCAGGGTTCCGCCGAAAGCGCCTCATACCCTTTCGCTCTTCTTCTCCTCGCCTCGAAACGCAGTGCAACCCAGTGGCCTTCGGGGGTCATTTCAAATTCGAGATATGCTTCTCCCGCACCGCCCTGACCGATAAAAAGCTCAGAAACCCCATACTGCCACAAACCCTCGACAAAAGAGCCTCCTGGGAGCGATAAAGGCGGTTTACAGGCAAAAAGAGCGCTCTCTGTGCGCAGGGTTGTCCAGCGCAGAAATGGCGCTTCGGGATCGGAGACTCCATCCTCAAGTGAACGAAGCTGCTCTACGGCAGCAAAGCCGCCAGCGGGAAGCTCCCGATCATGGAAGGAGTAACCGACCAGCCGCCCCTCGACAAGCAGAACCGGAAAACACGGCAAAGCGGTTTCGCTCTCTATGTCATCGGGAGAGTAGAGAAGACCGGCCCATGCTTTTCCGGGATCACTCCGGTCTGCCCGGCATCGGACACCGCACAATTCAAGCAGGGTTCTGTCAAAACGTCCGATGCACTGTACCTCCAGATCAAGTTCAACCGAAGCCCGCTCAAGTGCGGCCGACCGCATACGGCCGGCAAGCCTGAGCACATCGGCGGCCGTGGCTTCTCCCCTGTTATAGATAAAATTGGCATGGTGGAGGCTGACCATGGCACCGCCTTCAACCATACCCTTGAAACCAAGCTCCTCAAAAATACGCCCACTGGAACGCCCGGCCTCATAGTTATTCTTGAAGGTGGAGCCGCAGCTCGGATAATCGAAATGATGCTTTTTATCGCGCTCCGTCTTATGCTCATACATCTGGCGCCGGATCTCGCACTCCGCTTTCTCGGTTGGAAATCGGAGCACGACGGCAACTACGATTTCCGGGTTCTCCATCAGAGCGGTATGCTTGTAGCCGTGAAAAACCTCTTCGGGCGGCTTCCAGGAGAGCCGGCCGTCCAGCGAAAGCGTCAGAATCCCTGCGGTGATCGCTGAAACTTCGCCGCCGAAACAGCGGGCATTCATTCTGACGGTTGAGCCTATCTGACCGGGAAGACGGTAGAGCCACTCCCCGCCGCTCCTTCCGCTTTTAAGCAGCTCTTCGGCAATAAGGGTATTGTCAGCTCCCGCTTCACAGAGGAGCTCCTCTTCAGAGAGCCAGCTGATCCTCTCCATCCCTTCAAGAGAGAGCACAATCCCGGGAAAATCCTCATCGGAAAAGATGATGTTGCTCCCTTTTCCCATGATGGCAAGTGGAAGCCGGTGCTCGCGGTTCCAGAAGAGAAGCGCCGAAAGATCAGTGATGCTTTCTGGCCGGGCAAGAAAACGGGCTGTGCCGCCAATGGCATAATAGCCCCTCTCCCTGAGAGGGACATTGGATTCGAAAAAAGAGGGCAGGATAAACTCACGCATGGAAACAGCGATCGGTAGCAATCATTACAAGGTCATGCCGGCTTTGGACAGTAACATAACCATACGGAAAGAATTCAGCAATCCAACAGTTATAATCGTCAGCAGGATAACAAATAAAGAGCACTTTCAGATATATTCCATATTTTCCTCCCGCTCTGCAAAAAGAGCGAACTGTTCCTTACCAGCATCAGCACACCTTAAAGAAACACCATGCCTGAACATAACAGCCGACAGGTTAATTTTGCTCTTGTCCAGATTACAACGGAGCAGCTTGATCTCTCTATGGATCTCTATAGTGAGGAAAAACCGGTAACCATGAGTGCCGGTCTCGATTTTGGCATACAGAGCAGCCAGAACCTGCTTAAAGTGCTCTTTAAAACCACCTTTCACCAGGAGAATATCCCCTTCATCACCATTGAAGCCGGATGTGTCTTTGCCATTGACCCTGAATCCTGGAACCTTTTCTGCAGCGAAGAGCAGGGCTTTTTAACGCTTCCAAAAAACTTTGCCGGCCATCTCGCAACACTTACTTCAGGTGCGGCTCGGGGAATATTGCACAGCAGGACTGAACATACACCGAAGAACCGCTTTTTCATTCCTGTCAGCAACATCGACGAGATGATACCGGGCAATCTCTCCCTGCCTCTTAACTCCGAGGCCTGAACAGGTAAACAAGCAGACGCTTAACCCTTCACCCTATCCGGGTAACCGTGCCGGGTTTTCTTGGTGCGGCATCCGGCCAGGGCTTGGCGCTGTAACCGAAAACAGCTGAAGCATAGGGTTGATGACCCTCCGGGAACCGCACGCCGATTTCAGCAAAAGTCTGAGGACCACCGGCACTCTGGTAGAGGATGATGGGTGAATGGACCCAGCATGAAGCGATACCGAGGGAGGCGGCAGCAAGCAGCATATTTTCCATGGCGAGCACACAATCCTCCCTGGGAGCAACGGCATAGCTGTCGGCGGAGATGATGAGAAGCATCGGCGCATGGTAAAAGACATGATAACCATCCTTGGCTGCCGTTTCCCGGAGTGCTGCATTGTCAGAGTAGAGAAAAACATTTTTACACGCACTCTGCAAGGTTTCAAGCTTGTCGTGATACTCTATTACCGTAAAATGCCATGGCTGCTGGCCCATGGCACTCGGAGCATACTGCCCTGCCTGGAGAATGGTGTTCAGCTCATCTTCTTCAAGCTGCCGCGGCTCGTAAGCGCGGATACTCCGTCGCCTGAGAATTGTTTCTATGGTATTGTTCATATATCTGGTCATTTTGGTTACTCCCCCTCTCCCACCGGCTCGGTTGATGTCGAAAGAAAACCTCTCCCCTGGGCAAAATAGATATAGACCGGTTTTTCGTTTCTCAGCACGTCAAGCACACTCTGAAACATGGATGATGGCAGATGCATCAAGATAGTGCTTCCCGACTGGCTGTCATTTTCAAAAAGCATCCCCGGATCATTGAACCTGATGTAACCGGCGACAGCTCCACCTGGCCCGTAGAGTGCAATCTGGGCACGGTTGGTCTGATAGCCTTCAGGAGAGCCATAGAGAAGAATGTGATAGTTTGTAACTTCAATGGTCATCGTTTTCTCCGGTTAATGGTTGACAGTTTTCTCTAAACGAGTGCGGAGATTTAATAGTTTTACCTCCCTGAAAAGAGTGATAAAAAACGTTCAGCACTCCGGAGTGGTATTCTGCAGGCTGGGCCATTTATCAGCTCTTGTACTTTGCTTTACAAATAACGATATTGCTCAATACTCCGGATATGCTGCCGGACGTGCAATCACCAAAACCGTTCGGAACCTCATGAAGACAGCTCTCCCGCTTGCACTCCTCCTGCTGTTGCCGGCAACGAAGCCGCTTACAGCAGAAAATGTCGTTCCGGCAAGCTCAGCGATATATCAGACCGGCTCAATCACCGTTCACATCAAGGGGCTTAAAAATCCCGACGGCATGCTTGGCTTTGCACTCTATACGACAAAGAGAGGTTTTCCCGACAAACCCGATTGCGCCTTTGCGACAAGAGTATGTAAAAACGGAAGTTCCTCAATTGACGCCACATTTGAAAACATCCCTTACGGATCCTATGCCGTAAGTGTACTGCACGATGAAAACAGCAACGGCAAAATGGACAAGAACTTTATCGGCATTCCAAATGAGGGGTTCGGTGTTTCCAACAACCCTAAAATAAGGCGTGGTCCGCCATCATTCAGCGAAGCACTTTTTTCGCTTGACACCTCGAAGCTTGAGTTGAGTATTTCAATGAACTATTTCTAACCGCAGAGTTACCCTTAACAAAAGGAACCGTAATGAAGAAATCAACCATCAGTCTGTTAACCCTCTTCTCTTTTACTTCCGCTGCACTCATGAGTGCGTGCAGTCCGACGGTAAAGGTTGAAGCCCCCGATAAACCCATCGTGATCAATATGAATATAAAAATTGATCACGAAATCAGAATCAAGGTTGATCGTGAACTCGACAACCTGCTTGACAGTAAAAAAGGATTATTCTAACCTTGAGAAACAGAACCATGAGAACCATACAGCGAATAGCCTCAAAAACAGCCATCCTCCTGATGCTTGTACTCAGCATTGCCCTTCCGGCATATGCTCTTGACCTTGAAACCGCACGTTCCAGCGGCCTTGCCGGAGAAGTTGACAACGGACTGCTTGCCGTTCCTCCCGGAGCCTCAGCGGATGCTCAGGAACTGATTACAACAATCAACAACTCCCGACGCGCAGAGTACGCAAAAGTTGCAGCACAAAACAACCTATCGCTTGATGTTGTCGGCGCCATGATGTACCAGAAAATCTATTCACGTCTTCCGGCAGGCACATGGATTCAGGTACAGGGTAACTGGGTAAAGAAGTAAAAGAGCCCCCTTAGATATTTCTCTCCGTGAAAAAATGGCTGCAACGCACACTTCTTTTTTTTCTCCTGCTGCTGGTACTCATTCCGGCAGCAGCGTGGCTCTCTTTTCCCCTGTTTGCCCCATTGCTTCTCAATCGTGCACTTGAAGGGAAACCATTCCAGCTTGAGCTCTCGGGTCTGAGTTCTCCCTCAACTTCCGGCATCAGTTTCCGTCGACTGAAAACATCGTTTACTCCACCTCCCGACGGATGCAGTGATGAACCGATCACTTTCACACTTTCGCTCTTCGGCGGAAGAGTCTCGATAAATCCCGAAATCACATCAGGGCAAAGCTCCGGAGGGTTCCTGCCGACACTCTTTAATGCTGAAGTTACGCTTCTTGCCGACTCTCTATCACTCTCCACAAATCCGGATCTCTTCGGGTTCAGCGACACAAACCCCCTCATAACCGCAAGAATTTCGGGCTCCCTGAAAAAGGGTCTTTCGCTCACGGTCAAACCACTATCCATCTCGTATCCGGTAGTCAACGGGATGGCGAGTCGTGAAAAACTTCGTCTGGAAGGGATAAACTACAACCTGCATCCAGGTGAGGCGGGTAAGTGGCAGCAGCCGGTGGATACCCTCCGTATAGCCAGACTCACCAGTGATGGATATCCTTCTCCGGTCAGTAACTTCAGGGCGCTTTTCGGCTCAAAGCAGGATCCGCTCAACCCCTGCACGCTGACGCTCAGCAACTGCTCCGTTGACCTCTTTGAGTGGCAGGCTTCATCACAGAAAATCGATTACGACCTTAAGGATAAAAAGACCAGTTTTACCCTCTCTCTTGCGGAAATTCCGCTTGCAGAACTTTTGGATTTTTTTCAGAGCGGCAACAAAAACCCGGCTGCATCAGGCAAGGTGAGCGGCTCACTGCCCATTGAGTTTCAGGACTCGACAGTAACCGTCAGAAATGCTTCACTTGCGGCATCAAAAGGCTCAAAAATTATCTTCTACACCAAAGAGAAAAGAGCCCTCCTCTCTTTCGATATCGGCTCATCCAAAGGCGGAGGGAAGCTTCTCAAGGATGTCAATGCAACAATAAAGCTCAACAGCGGACATAAAAAACTTTCCGGACTTGCGCTGAACAGCCTCTCGGCAACACTGCTCGGCGGAAAAATCACCTCAACACCCTTCAGTTTCGATCCATCAACCAGAAGCAGCCGATTCACCATCAAACTGAACAATATCAAAGCTCTTGAACGGGTAAAGCTGCAGGGCGATTTCAAGGGTTCGCTTTCCGGCTCCATCAACGGAGTCGTGCCGATTACTATCGACAAATCACGGTTTGCCGTGAACAACGCCAGGCTGCACTCAACGGGCGGAGGAAAAGTAACCATTGCAACTCCGCGCAAAAAGCAAACCACACAGGAGCGGATATTAAGCAGTGCAACCTCCGAGGCAAGCTACACCTTTACCGAACCTGACATTTTCCTCACCCGGACACTGGATGGAGGCCTCACCATCCGTTTTAAACTCAGCCGCCTCGGACGTAAAACATCATCAGGAGAGCTGCTGCTGATCGCTCCACTTGGAACGATTACCCTCTGGAAGAACAGGCTTCATCCTGATATTGTATCACTGACTGACTTCAGTTCGGGATTGCTTGACGGTTCGCTCTCTATCGCACGTGTCGACTACGATATGGCAAAAAAAAGCGCGGAAACCACCCTTCACGTGAACAACATTCCCCTGCAGAAACTGCTGGATCTCCAGGGAACGAAAAAGATTTTTGCAACCGGTACGATAAAGGGCGATATCCCCATTGCCTTAAAGAATGAGCTGTTTGAAATCCGCAATGGAGACATGAACGCCGAACAGAACGGTCAGATCATCTATGCCACAACTCCGGAAGAGCGGGCTGCGGCAAATCAGGGCCTGCGCACAACCTATGAGGCCCTGTCAAACTTTCTCTATGTGCATTTGAACTCTTCATTAAGCATGACCCCTGACGGCAAGTCTGTCATTGCTGTCCAGCTCAAGGGGAGCAATCCCGACTATCAGAACGGGCGACCGGTCGAACTGAATCTCAACGTAGAGCAGAACCTGCTTGAACTCATGCGAAGTCTCTCCATCTCTTCAAATGTTGAAGAGATCATTTCGGAAAAAGCACTGCAAATGCAGAAGAAATAGCAGAGCATGTGCAGCATCTTTCGCCCTCACCCCTGTTACCTCCCGCTTTAAACACCCCTTGCCTCCCTTCCAGGGCACTCAAACGTGCGTTTAATCACCCGATTTTACAATACATCCATGCAAAACAAAACGAAAAAGCGCTGATAACTGTTCTTGTAATGAGAAAACCTGAAGTGTATCCGGTATAATCAATCAGATAACAACACTATGGAACGCAAACTCTTTATCAACAAGTTCGACCGCAAACTCAGGTCGTGGGATCGCGATATCGCAAAGCTTGAAAAGAGAGCAGAGAAGATCACGCAAAACCTGAAGAAGCATATTGAAGAGGTAAAGCTGCATCGTGAAGCCACAGCGACAAAAGCTGCTGATCTTCTGCACAGCAGCGAGGATGCCTGGATGGAGATGAGAAAGGGTGCTGAAGTTGCCCTTAACGACCTGAAAAAGGCGTTCAGAAAAGCAAAGTCAAAGTTCTGAATCTGTCGAGAGAGGCTCTTGATCCTTTACTTTGCAGAAGTCGAAAAGGCACCCGAAAGCCGGAAGTGCACCGCTGTATCATGGATGGGTTGCGTCAGGAAGGAATAATCCGGATAATTTATATCTATTTTCCTACCAGAAGGTAACGTCTGTTTGGTTTTCTACCTTTTTGTAGCATATACTCCCGGCGAAATCGCAAAAAAAGACACAGCATCTTATTTCAAGATATACAGTTAACGATACCTGTTCTTTTCGGCACGGTTATTGCTTCATTAAAGGCAGGCAGGAGAGGTAACCCTGACAACCCTTTAAACAAGCGATAAACATGAGCAGCGTAAACACTCTGTACGGAGACCTTTCGGGTGTGGAGTTCCGCACTCTCTATTCAAACGGGAAGATGGACGGTTGTCTTGTCACAGAGCCCAATACCCTGACAACACCTTACGGCACCCTTGTTCCCCAGTATGAAGCGGAGGATATGGGACGGCGAGCGGTTAAGCCGATGTACTTCTACAAGGACGGCTCGCTCAAATCGATAGCACTGCAGTCACAAACCATGCTTGAAACGCCGGTTGGAGCTATCCCAGCTGAACTGGTCACCTTTCACAAAAACGGCAGCATCAAGCGGATATTTCCCCTTGACGGAAAGCTGAGTGGATTCTGGTCCTGGAAAAACGAGTTTGCCCTTGCAGAGGCACTTACCTTCCGTTCTCCGGTCGGTGAACTCACCGCGAAAATCATAGCGCTCCAGTTTTATGAGAGTGGCGCACTGAAAAGCATAACCCTCTGGCCCGGCCAAACGCTCAAGGTGGCAACCCCGGTTGGAGAGATCACCATCCGGACGGGACTGGCTTTCTATGAATCGGGTGAAATACGCTCGTTTGAGCCGCTTAAAAAAATTGATATCCCGACGCCAATCGGCATACTGACTGCTTACGATAACGAGCCGAACGGCATTCATGGCGATATCAACTCCGTCCAGCTCTCGGTGGATGGATCGGTTGAAGCCCTCAGTACGGTTGATCATGCCGTAGAGGTTTCAATACCGGGTTCCGGAAGTGAACTCTTTAGGCCCGGAGTAAAAAACAACGTGTGCGGTGATGAACGCAAGGTCAGCGTGCCGATGAGAGTACGATTCGAAAAGAGAGCTGTTGTTTTTCACGACAATCCGGAGTTCTCCTTCGATCTGGAAAAAAGCCGGTTTGCCATTATGCAGATGGACAGTGTAACCAAAGAACCCCTCTACTCCTGCGGGTAAAGAGATTTTGGATTTTGGATTCTGAATGTTGAATGGGTGTAGGGGCGATCCTGCGTGATCGCCCTTTTATGTTTATAGGACCTATCGGATTCGGGATTCAGGCTTTCTGAACCAAACTCTTCAGCGCACTCTGCCCGGCCATCCAGCCGGTTGAAAATGCCGCCTGAAGATTGTATCCTCCGATTTCACCGGCATAGTCGAGCAGTTCACCGCTTAAAAACAGCCTCGGAACCACCCGTGACTCCATGCTCTTCGGGTTCACCTCTGCAAGTGAAACACCGCCGGCCGATACCTCCCCCTGATCAAGCACTGTTTCACGAACGCTTCCAAGCGGAAAACGCTTCAGCACTGCAAGCAATGCGAGCCGTTTCTCTTTGGGAAGTATACTCCAGGTCACCTCACTCTCAATTGCGGCATGACGCATGATCGAGGGCACAAGAGCGGTAGGTATAGTGCCGTGGGGTGCCGTGCCGAATGCTCCCTCGGGCGGCGCTATCGGGCAGATCTGCAGGAATTTGCGCACCATCTGTGCGCCATTTTTTTTGGTCTGGCGAAGCAGAAACTGTTCGACTTCGGCGGTTGTATGATCAGGAAAGAGATCGGCAAAAAGCTGGCAGCTGCCGGACTCCCGCATAAGCTCCGCAATATCGCGTGAAAGCGAGAGTGCCGCAGGCCCGCTGAAACCGCGATGGGTGAAGAGCAGATCTCCTCGCCGTTCGACACTCCGCCCTCCCCCGGATGCGACAAGTCCGGCCGAACGCAGGGCAACTCCGGCAAGAGAGGCCGGAGGAGGCTTGATGGTGTAAACGGGAGTAAGTGCGGCAGAGGGGGCCATGACCGTATGACCGAATGCCTTTGCAATTGCAAGGCCGTCTCCGGTTGTTCCGGTTCCAGAGTATGACACGCCGCCGGTAGCCAGAATCAGGGCATCCGAAGTGAACAGTGTAGCTGCACTTCGGACATAAAAGAGGCCATCCCGCTGCTCAACACTTTTGACCCTGCAGGAGGTGCGCACAACTACCGACGCGATCCGCTGCAGCTCCTCAAAAGCAATCGCTACCGATGAGGCCTCGCCGCTATCGGGAAACACCTTTCCATCGGCTCTCACCCTGGTGGTAACACCTCGTGCAAGCAGCAGCTGAAGAAGGTCACTGCTGGTAAAACTATACAATGCATGGCGCAGAAAACGCTGTTCATTGCGACGGATAAAACCTTTTTCAAGCAGCTCTTGCGGGCTGCCTTCGTGGGTGACATTACATTTGCCTCCGCCGGAGAGTCTGAGTTTTGTTCCGGTACGGGGGTTGCGCTCAAGCAGGGTGATGGTACATGCTTCAGTGCCGATTCCGGCATCTTCGGCTGCCCGCCTCGCCGAGACGGCGGCCAGCAACCCTGAGGCCCCCCCTCCGATAATGATAATAGAGCTGTGAGAGGCGATTGGGGTTCGCGCTCTCTCCTGTACTGGTGCAGTTTTTTTCATGGGGGTAAAGTTACACCGGCAGGGGAAATGTGCAAGTGTTCTTTTTGAGATGAAAGTTCATTGCAAACGAGGGGTACAACACTCCACCGGGAGCTACTCCTGGATCTTTACCCTCATGCCGTCACGAAGTTCATTGGTGGGATGCACAACGACCTTCTCCCCCTCCCTGAGCCCGGAGAGCAGCTCGGCCTGCCTGGCCCCACGCATGCCGATCCTGACGGCCTTCTCGACAGCTTTGCCTCCATCAATGACGAAGAGGTGCCACTCATCCTTTCCCCTGAACAGGGCGCTTACCGGTACCTGGAGCACATTATTTGCTTCACTCAGAACAATCTCCGCCTGAACACGGAAATTATCGCCGAGAAGCGGTTCATAAGCGTTCAGGAGTGCCACAATATTGACCCGTTTCTCCTCGATGCCGAGTGCGGAAACTTTGGTGTATGCTGCAGGTTCGATGCTTTTCACCACTCCCTGCAGTTCCTTCCGGCCACCCCATGCGGTGATCACAACAGGGTTTCCGGGACGCACCTTTGTGGCATCACTTGAGAGCACGTCAATGACAATCTCGATTGCCGAAGGGTCGCCGATATCGACAATCGGAGATCCGGCAGTGATGAGCCTCTCGCTCTTTTCATGGATTCGCAGTACCCGTCCATCAGCAGGTGAGATCACCGCCAAAGGCTTTCCTGATATCTGACTGTTGGTAAAGGTCTGAATCGCATCCAGGCTGTAACGGGCTGCTGTTGCTGCCGCACCGGCGGCTTCGGCCTCTTTGCGGGCAATTGCCGCCTCACTCGCAGCAAGTTCAGCGGCTTCAAGTGATACGGCACCCTCCTGCTTGAGGTTCCGGTAACGCACAGCACGGCGGTCTGCCTGTTCACGAGTGAGCAGGGCACGACGGTGACGAGCATTCGCTTCAGCAAATAGAGCACGGGCGGCTTCGGCTTTTGCTGCGGCTTCCTGCCCGGCTCTTGAGTCAAGTTCGGGCGGAAGAAGTGAGGCAAGCACACTGCCTTTCCGGACACTGTCGCCCTCCTTGATGGTCATTCTCAAAAGCTTTCCGGTTACCGGAGCGGCGAGAACATACCGGTCGTTTACGCGCGTCACACCTTCGCCCTCAAGCGTTACCTGAAGCGGGCCGCAGCGGACAAGCGCGGTATCAACGGGAAGCGGAGAGGGTCTGAATACAAAAAAAAGGATAAGAGCAACTGAAGCAAGCGAGAGCCCTGCAATTCTCTGTGTTTTCGATACGGTCATAATCTATTCTCTGGTTTTCAATACCTCGACAAGGTCGAGCGATGTCAGTCGTTTTTTGACCGCAAGAGCGGAGAGAAACGAAACAATGACGATAACAATAAAAGCAAACAGAAAGTTATAGGCGCTGAACACAAAAGGAAGCCGGTAGAGCTCGGAACTGAGCGCACGGGCAAGAAGTGCGGAGAGCGCAATACCCTATGTGTTAATATAGATGTCGCGTCCAACAAGGAGGCGAATTATGGAATATTCAAG